>JAFATZ010000330.1 GCA_019243675.1 Ktedonobacteraceae bacterium
ATGGTGTAGTTTTGTCCAGCCTTCCCGCCTTCCCTACAAAAAGCGGTGCTTGGCGGTCTCTCCGTCAAACACCACTCTGACTATCCTTCGTTACATCGGGAACTGAGGAAAATGACACATTGGATTGACTATCATGGTGACACAAAAGCAATTGAACCCACATGTGTTCATCATGCCTCCCACCACACCCAAGAGATCCTCCTCACTCAGTTCCACTTCACCAGCGGGATTCGATGGCACCAGAGCCTTTTGCTCGTCGCTCAGACTCTGATAGTACACTTCGTCTTTCCAGGCACGCGCAATGTCAAGTTCCATGGCGGATATTCCTTTCTTCTTCAAAAAAACTTTCCATGTTTCCAAGGATGGAAACAATGTACAGAAGCTGTGTACACAGCTCTAGTATACACTATAGTGTGCTTTGAAATGAAAATGTAATGTGTTATAATGGTCAGGTATAATCATAGAGCACCCATAAGGGTGCTCACTTTCTATGAGAAAAGGGTGGAAGGGCACACAACATGAAGCCACTTGTTGCTATCGTGGGCCGACCAAACGTCGGCAAATCCACATTTTTTAATCGTATGATTGGCGAGCAGGTCGCCGTCGTAGAAGATCTTCCTGGGACGACCCGCGACCGCATCTACGGCGATACAGATTGGAATGGTCGTACGTTCACACTCATCGACACAGGTGGCCTCGAACTTGGCTCCGATATACCTGTAGGCCAAGTTGGCTTAACAGGGCAGCCTGGCGACATTATGAGTCACGTGCAGGCACAGGCTGAGCTAGCTATTGAGGAGGCCGACGTAATTATCTGCATGGTCGATGCGCGTACAGGTATTACCGCTGCCGATGAAGAGGTAGCCAACTTCTTGCGCCGGACAGACAAGCCTGTGATCTTGGCCGCCAACAAGGCCGACAACCAAGCGCGCCGCATGGATGCCGTCGAGTTCTACAGCCTCGGGCTAGGTGAACCAATCGTACTATCCTCTCTTCAAGGCGTCGGCACTGGCGATTTGCTCGATCGCATTGTGGAAGAGCTGCCACCGCTAGATGAAGAGGCCGAAGAAGACGAAGAGGAGGACATACCGCGTATTGCCATTGTTGGCCGTCCCAATGTGGGCAAGTCTTCCTTGCTCAATGCCATTTTAGGGGAGGAACGCTCTATTGTGTCTGATGTGCCGGGCACGACGCGTGATGCTATTGACACCGAAATTGAGTTTGCTGGGCAGAGGCTCAGACTTATCGACACTGCTGGTATTCGTCGCAGTGGGCGTATTGGGCCTGGCATCGAGAAGTTTAGCGTCCTGCGCTCTATGCGTGCCATAGAGCGCAGTGATATTGCCCTGTTGTTGATTGATGCTGCTGAGGGCGTGACGGCCCAGGATACACACATTGCAGGCAAAATTCACGATGAGACCAAAGGGGCCATCATCGTTGTCAACAAATGGGACTTGGCACAGCAGCAGCGTAAGGATGAGCGCGAGGGCAATTATGCCCACCCCAATGAGCAGATAGCAAGCGCAGAGCAATACCGCAAAGCACTCGCAGAGGACTTTAAATTCATGCCCTACGCCCCGATCATCTTCTCTTCGGCCAAGACAGGCTATCACATGCAACCCATCCTTGAAACAGCACTCAAAATCGCCGAGATGCGCTACCTGCGCATTGCCACGTCACGCCTCAACGAAATTGTGCAGGAGGCTAAGCGCCACCACACGTCAGCGGTACATAATAAACGGCTGAAAATCTACTATGCCACGCAGACACGTGTGAACCCGCCCACGTTCGTCTTTTTCGTCAACGACCCACAGGCCGTACACTTTTCGTATGAGCGCTACTTAGAGAATCGCTTGCGCGATGCCTTCAGTTTCAAGGGTACTGCTATTCGCCTCTACTTCCGTGCGCACTCATCAAAAGAAGAAAAATAGCAACTTCTTTTTATGCCTGTCGTATATATGAGTAATAATGTATAGTTATACACTCTTGAAATTTTGCCATCAATACTAGCTACATGCTATAGTGTGAGATTGGGATGAATGTGAAAAAACACCTGCTCACGAGAGGTAGTACTAATGCATATAAAACTTATCGCTGCAGATAAAACCGATGTTGGTAAGCAACGCGACCAGAATGAAGATAAGCCATATAAGCGCATCGAGACGTTTGAGGACGGCGATCGTGCTCTCTTTATCTGCGCCGATGGCATGGGCGGTTATAAAGCAGGAGAGGTAGCCAGCACCTTGGCAGTTGAGAACCTCAGTAAAGCGTTGGACAGTTTTTTCAAACCACTACCCGAGCAGCCAACTATTAAACTAGATCAGACTATGCAGCTTGAGAGTGAAGACAAACAGAAGACAACTAAGCTAGCTGAGACATCCATTTCTCAAGACATAGAGGAGCGTCTTAGCACCGCGATACAACAAGCAAATAGAGCCATTCTGCGCTACGGCGAACAGCAGAGCGCAGCACGCGGCTTGGGCTGTACAGTGACAGCGGTCTTGATAGAGAATGACCGTGCCTACATTGCTAATGTAGGTGATAGCCGCACCTACCTCTTGCGTGGCAATGAACTTGTCCAGTTGACCAAAGACCATTCGCTAGTAGCGCGCCTGGTGGAGTCGAAGCAAATCGACAAGGAAGATGTGTATACCCACCCACAGCGCAACCTCATCTACCGTTCACTAGGAGCAGGTCACAAAAACATTGAAGTAGATATCTTTCAAGAAGTACTTTGCCCCGGCGATACACTTTTGCTTTGCTCAGATGGGCTATGGGAGATGGTACGCGATGAAGATATTCTGAAAACGCTTAGCGAACATAGCAACCCACAGCAGATATGCAACACATTAATTGACATGGCCAATGACAACGGGGGTGAGGATAATATTACCGCTGTCGTGGTTCATATAAGTGAGCAATGAGGATGTTTGGAGATAGCTAAATTATGCCTCTGCCAATAGGTACTATACTTGATGGAAAATTCAAAATTGTGCAGATACTGGGCGAAGGTGGTATGGGAACTGTTTACAAAGTAGAACAGGTCGGCAATCCTCCCTATTATTATGCAGTCAAAGAGTTATTGATCAATCCGACCATGAGCGAAGAAGACCGTAAAGCGGCGATTGATCGTTTTAACAAGGAGATTGCACTGCTGCGCGGTCTCAAACATCCACACATTGCCTCACTCATGCTTCCTTTCCAGGAGCGCGGCAACTCCTACTTCGTGATGGAGTTTGTTCCTGGCCGCACTTTAGAGAAGATACTGGAAGAAAGCAATGGGCCACTGCCCGAAGACAAAGTGATTAAGTGGTCGATGCAGGTGTGTGAGGCGCTCAGCTATATCCATGCACAAAATCCACCGATCATTTTGCGTGACTTGAAGCCAGGCAATATTATGGTGACGCCCAATGACGATGTGCAGCTCATCGACTTTGGTATCGCACGTCGCTTTGACCCTAATAAACGCACAAATACGGAGAATTTAGGTACTATCTCATACGCCTCACCTGAGCACTTGGGGTCAATTACTACTCCGGGGCAACAACGCACCGCCCAAAACCCAGGCAGGTTAGTACAGACCGATGCACGCTCCGATGTCTACTCATTGGGCGCAACAATGTATCATCTGCTTACTAACTACGAACCAGATCCTATTCAGACTCCGCCAACGGGTAGCATACTGGCTAAGAATCCCCGCCTACGCACAATACAGGTAGGTAACCAACGTGTCTGTCCCATAGAACGGGTGATCATTAAAGCCATGCAACAGAACCCTGCGCAGCGCTTTCAAAGTGCCGAGGCACTCCGCGTCGCCTTGCAGCAGTGCTTGCCGAATGGAACACCCGTAGCGCAGTCAACCATACAAATTCCGGCTATGTCACCCAATGCGACAGTGGTTGTGCCACTGCCTGTGGCCAATAGCCTGATCTGTCCCCGCTGTGGTTTCCAGAATAGGGCTGGTGCAAAGTTTTGTAAGCGCGATGGACAACCCCTGCTGCAAGGAGCAATTGCCGTGCCACCACAAGCACCCACACGCTCATCCGCTGCACGCTCGCCTATTCAAGCACGCCCAGTGCAGCAACCCATTCGAGCACGACCAGTCCAACCCATCAAAGCGCAACCAATTGCCTCTAGCACAGCGATACCATCAATAAACGATCCCGGCGCTGCCTATCGCCTAGGGTTACAACAGTTAAATAATAAGAACTATAGTGAAGCAGTCAAGCAGTTCACATTAGCATTGCGCCTAGGCGGAGCATCTTATGATCTGCTCTGCAACCTTGGCCGTACTTACCGACAATTTGCTCAGTCCGTTAAGTACAGCGACAAGAAGCTCTTTAGCGAGAACCTCAAACTTGCTGCAGAGCAATTCGAGCAGGCCACCCGTATGAAGCCAGATGCCTTTGATGCCTATTTCCAGCTCGGTCTGTGTTACCGCGACCTTGCACTCTATTCCCAAGCGACTGCAACATTTAAGAAGGCGCAGGGTCTCAACCCGCAAGACATGGGTATATACTATCAACTCGGTATGGTAGCGATGGAGCAGGGTCTCAATCGTGATGCGGAAGCTTACTTTCTAGACGGATTAAAGATCAATCCCAATCACACTCTCATTCTCATCGCCATTGGACAGCTCTACATCAAAATGAAGCAAGCCTCCAATGCCATCAACACGCTACGTCAGGCTATGCTCCTTGATGCCGAACTACCCGAAGTATGGTATGAACTTGGACGTGCTCACATGCTGGCCCGCGAGTGGAAGCTAGCTCTGAGTGCTCTGGAAGAAGCACATAAGCGCGATCAGCAGAACGCTGCTATCTACAGCGCTATGGCTACATGTTATCTTAAGATAAACAAAAAGCAAGAGGCTCGGCAGATGGTCAAAGAGACACTGCAACGTGATCCCACCAACGCTGAAGCCATCCGTCTACAAAAACAGCTCTGAGAAGCTTCAATAAAAGGAAGGTAGTCATGCTCTGTCCGGTATGTAATACACCAAATCGTGAGAACGCTAAGTTCTGTAAGAACTGTCGCTCCCCTCTCACTGAGGGGCCATCTTTGGCGGACGCACAGGTTGCCGCAGTAGGCCACATTACGCAACCTGGCCCCTTTACAGGGGATGCACCTACACAATCGGCTAGCGAAAGCCAGCAGGCACAGCCAATAGATATGCTGCAAACCGCAGAGCATCCCGCTGCGGATGCCCAATCTTCGCTCGTCAACCAGCACTCACCAGAGATACTGAGTGAGGTAGACGACATTAGCTATGCACCAACGCAAATTCTTTCACCACAAGAAATGATGGCGTATCAAGCGCGTCGCTGGCAGCAAGAACGAGAAAAGGAGCAAAAGACGAGCAATGCACACGATGTGCTGGATGTTACGGATGCTCCGACTCTCCTATTACCACCAGATGATGCTACAACGCCCCCTGCGATGGTAAGCCCAGCGGAACACGAACAACATGAGGAAACATCAACAGATGCTGAAAGCTTGCCCCCCATAAGCAAAGAAGAGACAACAGAGGCTGTCGACCAACAGACTGTGGGTGACTCAAGCGACAGCTTTCCAGTTCTAGCCATCGGTGCGACCCTTGCTGGACGCTTCGAGGTCGTGCAAGTTATGAGCACAGCACAGCAAGAGCATACGTACCAGGTAACCGATCATCAAAGCTATAAGTATTGCTGGAATTGTGGCTCCGAAGAGAATACCGAAGGTGACCAGTTCTGCATCAACTGCGGAGCAGAACTAGTACAAGCTTCCTATATCATGCATGAGTATCCTGCAAAGCAGGCAGAGCACAAGGAAGCCGACGTATTGCACGGAACTATCGTCGATACCTTTGTAGAGCAAGGACATACCTATATGATTGAGCAGCCACAGACAACAGTCTCATCATTTCCGGTTGGTGTAAGTTTGCTTGCTGCCAGTGCCTCAGATGCAGGTGACGTACGGCGCAGCGAACCGAATGAGGATAGCACTCTAGTCTTGCAGTTCCAACGTGTCCACGAATCGCTCTCCACGGTCATGGGGGTCTTTATCGTGGCCGATGGCCTAGGTGGACACGATAATGGCCAGCAGGCTAGCCGTATGGCCATCAACACGATAGCCGAACGTATGGTGCGCCACTTACTCTTAGACCCACTCGCCAATGAACAAGTGGGTGAGGCGGTCAAACCGATGGACGAAGATGGATTTGTCACCCTGCTCCAAGGGGTAGTGGAGGATGCAAACGCCGCCCTCTATCAGGCAAACCAGCGTGACAAGACCGACATGGGTTCGACCATCACTGGCTTTATGGTAGCTGAGGATCATGCCTACATCCTCAACGTTGGCGACAGTCGTACGTATATGTTACGGGATGGCACATTGTATCGGCTCACTAATGATCACTCTCTGGTCAGTCAAATGGTCGCAGGTGGCCTCATTGAACCCGACGAGGTGTATACCCATCCCCAGCGCAGTCAAATTTTCCGTAGCCTCGGCGATAAACTGAACGTGCAGGTAGACATCTTTAAACAGCAGATTCTTCCCGCTGATACTCTGCTCAGTTGTTCTGACGGCCTCTGGGAAATGGTGCGCGATCCACAGATTACAGACATTCTTACTAATGCGCCTGATCCAGACAGTGCATGCACACGATTGCTCGAAGCCGCCAATAAAAACGGCGGCGAGGACAACGTCAGCGCCGTCGTGGTGATGGTACGTTAAGAACTTATGATATACTAAGAGCTAGCCGCATGCGAAAGGAGTTGACATATTATGCCCGGAGAGGTAACACTGGCACACCAACTGGGAAAAGATTTCATGCCAGTCACCGGAGGAAGCCAGGTCGCATACGTCTTATTAGAGACCAAGCCGACAGAAATGATGGCACAGGTACGCATGCCGTTGAATTTTGCTCTGGTCATTGACCATTCCGGTTCTATGAAAGGTGCAAAGCTAAAAAACGTGCGCGAGGCGGTCAAAATGGTTATTGACCATTTGGAGCCGACGGACTATATCTCCGTTGTCATCTTCGACGACAGTGCGCAGGTGATCATTTCCTCGATGCCTTGTAACGATAAACCCGGTATGAAGGCTGCAATCGACCGTATTCAGGATGCGGGCGGCACAACGATGTCTCTGGGTATGCTTCAAGGGCTTGGTGAACTACGCCGCTGGAACATTCCTAACGCCATTAACCGCATGATCCTACTGACCGATGGTGTCACGTATGGTGACTCCGACCGCTGCCGTCAGCTTGCTAGAGAAGCTGCAGCGACGGGTATTGCCATCTACCCAATGGGCATCGGCCAGGACTGGGACGAAAACTTGCTGGATGACATTGGTCAGCTTAGTGGTGGTATGCCGGCTGAATTTATCAGAAACCCGGCTGATGCTATGAGCATCTTCCAACAGCAGGTACAGAGCGCTGTAGCCGTGGCTGTACGCAACACGACCTTGACACTACGCTTGCCAACAGGCGTCGCACCGAAAAAAGCGGTAAAGGTTCTTCCTATCATCAGCGACCTTGGACAGTCTGTGCTCTCTGACCGTCAGGTAGTTATACCCTTGGGCGACCTGGAGAAGGACAAACCACAGTCGGTGCTGGTCGAACTCATGATTGACCCTCGACCAGCGGGATTGTTCCGCATTGCACAAGCAGAACTCGCATACGACGTGCCTATCATAGGTGTTACAGGCGAGCGCATACGCGATGACATTAAAGTCACCTTCTCTACGGATGCTAATCAGACAGCACAAGTGAATGCATTGGTAATGAACTTTGCTGAAAAAGCCAATGCGCATCGTCTGGTCACCAAGGTGCTTGACGAATACAAACGTACAGGGAAAGCTACAACTCGCCTCGCTCCTAATGTCACGCGTGTACTCGACCAGGAAACACAGGCCGCTTTGGAACAGATTAACCAGGGGCAGCAGATTTCACAAGATCAGGTCAAATCAATCGGCAACAAGACGCGTAAACTCACACAGAGACTGGACGACATATTACCATAAGTATGCCTCAGTAAAAAAAGCATGTGCAAGCAACCTCTTTTTAAGGAAGGATAGATCGTTATGACAATAAAGTGTTCTCTCGGTCACGAGAGTCCTGATGGTTCTGCTTTTTGTGATGAATGTGGCGAGCCTCTGGTCGCTGCTGCACCAACAACTACGGCAGCAGCAGAAGCTCCCACTGTCATAGCAACTCCCGCAGGAACGCAGCAATGTCCGTCATGTGGCGCGGTAAATCCAGCGGGTGAAAGCTTCTGCGCTAACTGTGGTCAAAGTCTACTCGGCAGCGCCCCTACTGCTGTTGACGCTCAGAGTATGCCTCCTAGTGCTGCTCCAGCACCAGCAGCCAGCACATCCGTAGCGATGCACACACGGCTGATCGTCGAAGCCGACAACCAGGAGTTCGACATTAGCGGTAAGGACAATGTTACTCTAGGCCGTGAAGATGCAGTAAGCAATATGTATCCTGACATCGATCTCACCCCACATGGCGGCGAAGAGGGCGGTGTCTCACGCATGCATGCACGCATCTTCGTTGAGAACGGCCAGTACATGCTAGAGGATGAGAATAGCACCAACCGTACCTTTCTCAACCGCCAGGGCCTTGATCCCAAGAAGCCAACACCATTGCATGATGATGACGAGATCAGGCTCGGACGCGTTCTCTTGCGTTTCAAAAATACTTAGTTGACATCCTCCACCCCACTTATGTATAATCTACAAGATATTCCAAGGGGAGGAGTAGAAAAGTATCTGTCATGAAACGCACATGGCAACCTAAGCGTATTCCGCGTTTACGCGAACACGGATTTCTGAAACGTATGTCTACGCGCAATGGCCGTCGTGTACTCAAGGCTCGCCGCGCTAAAGGACGCTGGAGATTGACAGTCTAATTTGAAGGCTTCAGGATATTGTGGCGCTTAAACGTGCATTACGCCTACGAAAGAGTAGCGATTTTCAGCGAGTAAGGCAGCAGGGACGGGTCGTCTCGTCCCCGCTGCTCGTTCTTGCATATGTGCCTAGTAACACGCAGGGAATACGCGTCGGCTTCGTAGTCAGTAAGCGCATCTCTAAATTGGCCGTGAAGCGTAATCGCGTTAAACGGCTATTAAGTGAGGCTATTCGCCCCTTTCTTCCTGAACTTTTGGGCAACTGGGACGTAGTACTTAGCGTAAAGCAGCAGGGAGTAGATGTCAATCCTGCTATGCTTACACGGGATGTCGGTACGTTATTGCAGCGGGCACGGCTCCGCGACGCATTCTCCGAGCAGAGCAACTGAACACGCACAAAGGTTAGCAACCGTGAAATATATAGCACTAGCACTTATTCGACTTTATCAGCGCACGCTGTCGGTAGTCCTGCCTCCATCGTGTCGATTCATTCCCTCATGTTCGCAGTACGGATATGAGGCTATTCAACGTTTTGGCTTTTTCCGTGGCGGCTGGATGACGATTAAGCGTATTAGTCGCTGTCATCCCTTTTATCACGGCGATCTTTACGATCCAGTGCCTGAACTTCAGGTCAGTGAGATCAAGGAAGGCAAAGGGATAGTTCCGTGGGTTTAATAGGCGAGCTGTTCAATCAGATCTTTACGTATCCTATCTTCAATGGTCTGATGCTGCTTTATCATCTCTTCGGTGATCTGGGTTTGTCGATCATTATATTAACGCTTGTTATTAAGTTGGTTCTGTTCCCGCTTACGCTGCAGCAGCTTAAATCGATGAAAGCGACCCAGGCACTGCAGCCACAGATGGCAGAAATTCGCAAAAAGTATGCTAAAGACCAACAGGCGCAAGCAACGGCAATGCAAGCGCTCTATAAAGAATATGGATTCAATCCTCTGGCTGGCTGTCTGCCGCTGTTGATTCAATTGCCAGTTCTCTACGGTCTCTTCTATGCGCTTCGTACCGTGGTCAGCATTAAAAACCTGCACGAGATCAACGCTATCCTCTACCCATTTGTGCAACCTTTCGCGAAACTTCCCAACATTGATCTCAACTGGTTCACCTTTATCAATTACAACTTTCACTTCTCACTAGCCAGTCCAGACCCGACGCATATCTTGCCCATTCTCGCAGGTGTGGCCACGTTTGTGCAGTTGCGCATGTCGCAACCTAAGACTGCTACGGCAAATGCAAGCGACCCGTCAACGCAGTCGATGAAAACGATGCAGTATATTATGCCTCTCATAACTGTTTTCTTCGGCTGGACCTTTCCTGCTGGCCTAGCACTGTATTGGACGGTATCGTCTGTCTTCCAGGCTGTACAGCAGTACTTTATCACGGGTTGGGGTTCGCTACGAGAGATGCCCGACTTCCTGGTAAACATGCTGCCAAAGCAGGAAGGTTCGAATCACAATGGCAAGAGTGTCACTACAACACGTTCCAACGGCTCTAATGGCTATAACAAAGAACTGGCACGACAGCAACAGGTGCAGGGGAGCCAAAAAGAAGAGCTTGCAGTAAGTAATGCTGCTATAGCAAGTCGCACAAAGACAACGCCCCGTGCGAATGGTTCTACATCGACACGGCGACGGCAAAGCTCTTCGGGGCGACGGCGTAGCAGCAATCAGAAAAGGCGTTCATCTCGTAATTAGGGATGAAGACATTCAGCAAGAGACCTACCTAAGGAGGTGACGAAACCGTGGAAAGCATAGAGGCTAGTGGAAAAAGTGTTGATGAGGCGGTGCAGCAGGCACTGGCACGCTTAGCAAAACGCCGCGATGAAGTGGATGTCACGGTATTACAGGAACCAAGCCGAGGTGCTTTTGGGCTTGGAGCTAGAGAGGCGCGTGTTCGTCTTACTGTGCGACCGAGCATCAGGAGTGCAGTCATTACGCCTGAAATGGCCGATGCTATCCTTGGCCCTGCTGGTCTTGAAGCCAATCTGGATGAGGAGGAACTCTACGAAGATGAGGAGGAGTTTGCCGACGACGAGGAGTTTCTCGAAGATGAGGAGGCAGAAGGCGATTTTGAGGAGGTGATTATCACCGATGAATCTGCTCCTTTGATTGCTGCTGGCACGCCGCTCCAATTTATTCCTGAGGAAGATAGGAGCACAGATACAGG
>JAFATZ010000384.1 GCA_019243675.1 Ktedonobacteraceae bacterium
AGATCGCGATGATGCAGACGAAAAGCGTAGAGATTTTGCCACAACTCCTGGCCAAAACTAGCCAGAAACAAATCACTACTTTCAATAATCGGAGAGTCAACCTGAGTATATCCTGCTTGCCTCAGAAAGGTACCCAACCGATTGATCATCCACTGCTGCTGCTGATACGCCTCTGGCAAGAGATCATGCATCCCGCGCAGGCGTTCAACACGCTTCTTCATACATCCTCCTCGTGCCCCTCTAGGGACGGTCACTCTGCGGGAGTGGAACATACCTCTACACGTACCACTCCCACAGAGCCTGATTAGGGGACTATCATTGTTCCTACACCTTGATCCGTGAACAATTCGCGGATCAGCGCGTGCGGTTCACGTCCATCCACAATGTGGACTCGTGATACCGCCGCCAGAGCATCAAGACAGGCCGACACCTTGGGGATCATGCCCCCACTGATCACACCGCTCTCGATCAATTGGCCCGCCTCTGCTACGCTCAGTTGTGAGATCAACGAACCATCAGAGCGGCAGATGCCCAGCACATTGCTCAAAAAAATCAGCTTTTCTGCACGCAAGGCACCAGCGAGCTGAGCAGCAACGAGATCAGCGTTAATGTTCAGGCAGCTTCCATCAGGACCTTCACCTAAAGGCGCGACAATCGGGATGCGGCCATTCTCTATCACCTCCCGTACAGGAGTAGCATCAACAGAGTCAATCTCGCCAACAAAGCCCAGGTGCGCATCGGCAATATGAGCGCGTACCATGCCACCGTCTGTTCCACTTAGGCCGACTGCCTGACCGCCCAACTGCGATGTCATTAACACCAGACCTGGATTGACCTGACCCAGCAAGACCATGCGCACCACTTCTAGCGTCTGGGCATCGGTGACACGCAAACCATTCTCAAAGAGCGCCGGAATATTGAGCTTGTCCAACCACTCGTTGATATACGGGCCACCACCATGCACCAGCACAGGATACGCTCCCAGTGTATGCAGCCAGATGATATCCTGCAACACGAGACGCTGATGTTCAAGCGTGCTTCCTCCCAATTTTATCACAAGGGTCTTACCCTTGAGAAAAGCAATGTAAGGGAACGCTTCATTGAGTACCTGTGCGATAAGATGATGGTCCTTCACAATATCGCCATTTGCCGTCGTCGAAAAAGTTATGGTCACGTTGAGAAAACCTCCTGCCTACTGCTAGTCGCTACTCATACACGCAGTAGGCATTATCCCCTAGGCTAGGGGTAAACAGCTACGGAAGATAGGCCAGTGGTTTCAGGCAGGCCGCACAGCCGATTAGCATTCTGTACTGCCTGCCCCGCAGCCCCTTTTACCAAGTTATCCAGACAAGAAACGACTACGAGCCGATGTGTGCGTGCATCGACGATAGGATAAACAAAGCAATGATTGCTGCCATACGTCCACTTTGTATGTGGTGCTTGATTGACCACGTGAACAAAAGGCTCGTTAGCATAATATTGCTCGTAGAGCTTATACATCTCTTCTGCCGTGGGAACACGACCATGCACATCTGGCTTCAGGTCGGCATAGCACGTTGCCAGAATGCCACGTGTCATCGGTATGAGGTGCGGTACAAAGGTGATGCGCAATGCATCATCAACGGGGTGGCCACCGTCTCTCGCTGCCGCTTCCAGCTCCTGGACGATTTCGGGAAGATGTCGATGCCCCGTCAAGCTATAGGCACTCACGTCTTCATTCACTTCAGCATAGTGCGTAGTGAGAGAAAGACTGCGTCCTGCACCACTCACACCGGATTTTGAGTCGATGATCACCTGCGGCTCTATCACCCCATGAGCAAAAGCAGGTATCAAGGCAAGGATGGAAGCAGTGACATGACAGCTGGGATTGGCGATCAGCGCAGCACTGCCTATCCGTTCACGATAGCGCTCACACAACCCATACACTGCCGTCTCCAGTAGCCAAGGAGCTGGGTGTACATGCTTGTACCACTCTTCATAGACACTCACATTGCGCAGACGAAAATCGGCCGAGAGGTCCACGACCTTTATCCCACGTGTGAGCAGTTTGAGCACCGATTCCGCTGCAGCAGCATGAGGCAAACATACAAAGGCAACATCAGTTTGCTCAGGTTCTTCTGTCACCAGCAACGCGGGGTCTACCCGACGAACCGTGTTCGCGCCTCCTATGGCATGCAGTTGTGGAAACACCTCACCCAGTTGTTTGCCAACAGCACTACGCGCTGAAACCGATGATACGTAGAACACGGGATGCTGTGCAAGTAAACGCACTAGCTCCAATCCGGTATAGCTGGTTACTGCAACGATAGAAACGCTTATCATCTTCTCTCACCCTTAGCAGCTATTTCATGACAACAAAAAACTCTCGCCCTTT
>JAFATZ010000056.1 GCA_019243675.1 Ktedonobacteraceae bacterium
CATCATAGTACTTGAGTTGCACTTGGTAGGTGGTATCTCCTACCCGAATACCTCCATGAGCATTCACCTCTTTGACCCAAAGCTTATAGCCCTCAAGCACGAGTTGTCCTTCTTTTGAGGTTGCTCCTGTCAATGAGATCGGTGCGCCAAAACGCAGTACAGTACCATTAGTATTGCTGCTGCTACTGCTACTACAGGCTGTTATTCCGAAAGGAAGTAGCAGGATAAATAGGGCCAGAATAGGCATAACTCTTTGAGAGAACCTGTAGGTTGATGACGGTGACGGGTCTACCAAGGGGCCCGTGATGTATGGTGCGTGACGTAGCTTGCAGAGCGAATCCACGTCGGTAGGGGCCCAATTCATGGTGCCCTGTGTGTGGCCAACGGGGGCACCATGAATTGGGCCCCTACCGAGAAATTGATGCTCACCTGAAGGTAGCGAGAGAAGAGACAACAAAAATGTGTTGGGATAGACTTTCATTAACTGTTCCTTAGTGTAAATTAACTGCAAACTGCAGAAGAAAATCTTAGTGTGAGATTAGGGCCCCCAACTAGCAATTGTCCTTGTGCTTGAATGAGATGGAACGTGTCATCTTTAGCAACACAGAGAACGAGAATTTCTTTATTCGTAGGGTTCCCATCTGCGCCGAAAGCGATTTGTCCACTCACCCCCTGAATCGTCTGCGCACCGCTAAATTTTGTCAAAGCTTTCTGGAGTCCGCTTGGAGTAAGGTTTTGCTTTCCATCGGCAAGGGCGAAGTTACTTGCACTTAAAATTGATAGCATGGTATCGTAAGCAAGCATGGCATCAACGTTGGGACGTGTATAGCCATACGGACTAGTTTTGTGTAGCCTATTGAGGTCGAAAGCATTCGCATAATCAGCGAAAAACTTTGGTTCCTCTGCCGAGAAACCCAACGCTCCCCACTCATCTGGATAGGCGTGTGCAACAATACGTAGGTGAGAAAGAGCAGTACGGGCAGTGTCCTGGTAGCCTCCTATTTGGTAAAGCGCATTAGCACCCAGCACTGGCACATTTGCCAAAGACCCAGTTTGCGGCAGGTCTGTTAGCAGTGTACTAGCGTCACTGGCATATCCCGAGAAGTAGATCAGGTCGAAAGCTTCGTGGGAATTCGTTAGGTTTTGTAATGGAGTTACCAATGTCGCTGATTTTCCTACAGTATATTGTTCAGTATCGACAATAGTGTTACCATCAGCTTTGAATTGCTCAGAGAAATCCGCGGACAGACTGCTAGTGAACGAATTATGAAGATCGGTGAAAACTACTGCTCTTGTTGCATGCAGCGCTTGTTCAGCGTATTTGACACCAACAGCCGCTTGTATTTTAGAAGGCACAACTACTCGAAAGAAGTAGGGTGATATTCCCGTTAATTCATCGGCGGTTGACGATGAAACCATGGGAATATGTGCCTTATTTAGAACTTTGACAACCGCGAGCGTAGGATCGCTGAGAGGCCAGCCCGTCACACCCACAAAGGTCGGATAAGTCTTTGCCACTTGCACGATCTGGTTTGCTACTGTCGTTGCATCTGCCGTCTGAGAACCAGAGCTTGCAACTAGAAGTCGAACTTGCGTACCGCCGAGGAGCTTGAAACCATCATTATACTCTTTTTGGACAACATAGGCTCCCTGTAGATTGTAGCGTCCAATACCAAGATTCTTCCCTGAGAGAACTGTGCCCACAACAGCAGTGATATATGGGTTGCCAGAGGCCAGAACACGCTGATTTTCAAGGTAGATGAGTGATTCAGCATCATTGGTATCTTGCGCAAGCCCTTGCTGCCAAAGCGACTCGGCCCCAGCAGTGTCATTTGCCTTAAGCCTAGTTGCTGCCTCACGTTTATAGATGCCGTCGGGTCTTTCAGTGTCAAACACGTAGGTTCCATCACTAATACCAATGTATTCCCCATCTTGCGCTTTCGTTACCCCAATGCCATTGGCAAAAGATGGCTTTGCCATTTCACTTGGCTCGGTTCTAAAACGCAACACAAGACCATAAATAGTGCTGACTATTAACAAAATGGCCAGGATGATCAAAAAAGGAGTGAGGCGTCCCGGAGGCTTGATCGATCTAATAGGAGGAGTCAGAGTAGTTGATTTTGCTTGCTCCACAGGAGGAGCCGTATTGCTTGATCTTACTTCCTCCACAGGATGAGATGGTGTGACTACTGCTGTAGAGTCGTCAGAGTCAAAAGGTATAGGGGTAGGGTCCCTGTTATCATCCTCCAGAACTCGAATATTACAGTAAGGACAATAGACAGCATCCTGTGGAAGACCAGAGCGGTGACAGCTAGGGCAATTCATGGTGATCCTCCTTGCACAGTGTCATTCGTTTGGACAAAAGTTAGGTACCTAATGGGCCGGAGTTCCAGGGCCACAGCCGCTTGGTTTTGGTAGTGAACCCCGAACTTCGTTTGGACGTATAGTCAAGCCATCTAGCAGAGATTCTGGGAGGCCAGTTCTGTACGATAGCGCTGATTTTCTTATAGGTTTCTTTATCCGCATGCCGCAACAGTATCTCTAAGAACTGGATTGCCCATTCCTGTTGCTCACTACTCGATATGTCGTGAACGACAGTGTCCACTTGCAGTGCGACACGGATATACGGGATGAAGATGGATTCCGAACGCTGTCGCTTATATTCTTCTCCAACATGCTCTGCTATCTGATAGAGGAAACAATACAAGTCTTGTTTATTAAGAACATTATCCATCGCGGAGATGACACACATAAGCTCGATTTCACTCTCAACACGGGAGACGCATAGCGAAACTAGTTTGTCCAGCACTGCTGGCCGTGTAGAAGATTGCAACTGATGAATAGCATCAGCAAGAGCAAGAAGGTCTTGCTTATTGATCAGAGGTTGATCGATAAATGCAGCTATGGCTTGCCACTTCCCTGCTAGCACTGGCAGTTCTTGGGGTAGGAGAGAATTATTACTTATAAACTGCAGAAGCTGCCTCGCAGAGGGGCGATTGAGGTCATTGATGCTGAAAGCAAGCAGGTATTTCCTGGCGTATTCCAACACAATAGGCAACTGATAATATGATGCAAACCGTGAACCATATCTTTCAAGCAGTTGCACAATTTCTTCGTCTGTCAAGCTAGCTCTTGCAAATACAGCCTCCATGAAATTCTTCACATACATAGGCTCAATATCTGAAGTGATCAGGATATGCAGCAAGTCCATTTTGCCTGCATAACCACCCTCCACAAGCGCGTTAAACAAGCTCACTACCGTGTCCCGTCGGCTGGGAGAACGCAGAGGCCGACGTAGGAAGTTTTTAAGCTGAGTAGTATGCTCCCGCTCAATACTCTGAATAATTGGCTTAGGAAGTGGAGTTGCAAGGGTGGTATCATCTAGTAGACATGTGATCGCCATATCATGCCACTCCTCCGGCAAAGGGAGTGCCAGGAAACGCCAAAGTTGGGGCCACGTCGTGGGAAACCACAGACGAATAAGCCTATTGTCCACAGATGGCGCTATACTTCCCCATTGCTTCAGCAACCAGGAATGTATCTTCCAATTATCAGGGTTGTTCACGACAATTTTTAAGGAATGCGGATGAGTTGAAAGGCTTTCCAGAAGAAGCGCCCATACCTTTGGGTCAGTGAAAGGAGGAGCTGCAGAATAAAGCAGATCAAGTAAGTTGACAAAGTTTGGCATTTCTCCCCGCTTAATGGCTATGCTCGCTTCGCCAGCAACTCTTTGAGCAAATGCAGAAAGCACAGCAGTAACATCAGTGCGGGATCCTTGAACAGCCTGACTGCGTAAGTCGCTAAATACTGCTTGCCCAATATTGTGCCACCAATCTTGATCTGTGGTAATGAGATCAAGGAGTCTACGTTGAGTGGACTCCTGGGTCAATACCTCTACTAGGCGTTCAGGGGTGTCGAAAAGCCTTTTGGTCTCTTCCGTGTACGTTTGGTCTTCTGTATAAGCCTGTTCTAACTCGCGTGCGAAGTCTTGTATAGTTGGGAAGCGTCGTTGTGGGTCCTTCGCGAGTGCTCGCAAGACGACAGCTTCCAGCGCGGGCAGAACTGATATTTTCTCCCGCAACGGAGGTGGCGAAACTGTTTTATGTTGGTAAGCCAGCGGAAGCTCTTTTCCTATAAAGGGAGACTCACCACAAAGCCATTGGTAGACCACAATACCCAGTGCATACTGATCACTCGCTGGAACTGCATATCCCTCGAATTGCTCTGGAGCCATATAGCGTGGCGTCCCTGCTACTTTTTGTCGCCTTGATGAACCTGTCCGCACAGCTAGCTCCGCAATGCCAAAATCTGCCACCAGCACCTGACCATCATTTCCTAACAGGAGATTGGCTGGATTGATATCCCGATGGATCACTCCATGCTTATGTGCATACTGCAACGCGTCTGCAATCTGATTTACATATGAGACGATAGTTGATAACGGAAGTGTTGTTCCTCTCGGATGGAGTTTGTTGAGAGACCCATTGGGAGCATAGCTCATCACGAGATATGGAATATCCCGCTCTACATTGAAGGTAAACACTCTGACGATGTGGTTATGCACTAGATCAACCAGCAGACGGGCCTCATTGCGGAAATCTTCCATATCCTGCTCGGTGAACGCTCCCCTTAAGAGCTTAACCGCAACGGAAGTTTTTAAATAGATATGTTCTGCCTCGTAGACATCAGCAAAATTGCCACTTCCCAGGAAACTTCTGAGTCGATACTCGCCAAAGGTCTGCCCTACAAGATCATGCATGATGAGGTCTCCTCGTAAGTTGCCTTCAGACAGGCTTTCTACAGCCTTATTTATCATTGCAAACGAGACGGGCAACTACAGGCTATTTTGAGAAAAAGTAAGCATCTCACTGCTGTCCTAGCTCAATCCCCTTTTTTACACAAATCAGTATATAATATACGTCAACAAGGAAGGAAGGGGCAATACTCGTGTGTCACACTAGGAGTACACGCTTTCAATATCTGCTGCCATTTTCGGCGAGCCATTGTTTGCGTTCGGCAAAATCGGGCATAGCTTGCTCGACACGTTGCCAGAAGGCCCTGTTGTGGCGTGGTTCGTGCAGGTGGACGAGTTCGTGGACAACGATATAGTCGATGATGGGGAACGGGAATAGCATGGTGCGCCAGTGGAAATGGAGTACTTCGTTGCGACCACATGATCCCCAGCGGTAGCCGAGCGATTGCACTTTGATGCCCTTGGGCGTGGCATCGACCAGTCCGCTAAACCTCGCGACGCGTTGTGGCAGCCATTGCTGGCCGTGCTCACGGTACCAATTGGTGAAGTGCTCCTGGCCACGATGTACTTCGTTGTGCCTAAGTTCGAACCAACCTCGGTACAAGCGTAGGGGTGAAGTGTCGGGCAGGGGAGAATCAACCAGGCGCAAGCGATAACTGCGGCCAAGATAATAGAAACCCTCACCATCAAGAAACGCATGAGTTACGGGAGCGCGTAAGAACAGCTCCTTCTGGGCCAGTCTGCTGTGAATCCAGCGATACTTGCTCCTGGCGACGCGCTCCATTACTTCGATGGGGCAATCCAGCGGAGCGGAGAGCACAAGTTCACCAGTGCGATCGATGGTGATACCGATGGTCTTACGCTTGTTGCTACGGCGTAGTTCAAACGACAGACCATCAACGATAAGCTGTTCCTGCATCAGTTTAGCCTGGGTGGTGTGTCTTGGTTGAGCAGGCGTACGTGGAGTGCCCTTGCTAGCGAGATGAGGCGCGCAGCGACCGCGCTGCTGCGCTGGTGGGGTACAAGCCCTAATTTGTCGATTTTGATGCCGATCTCCCTGCGCACACGTGTTTGCTCGTCCGCGTAGCGCCAGAAATCAATGTTTTTGATTTCGTTGCGGATGAGGTCTAGTAACTCCCTTGTGAAGCCCGCAAGTTCCTGCAGTTCCACGTCGTTGAGCGGCTCGCCCTTCATTCCCCGGCCGATCTTTGACCGATAACGCTGGTCGTCCTTGCGCAGCTCTTCCTCTAGAATACCGAGGAAGGGCCGTTCCGTAACAGGGTTTAGCCCGGTCTTGTCGATATCTCGCGGCTTGCGGGCTTTGTGGATAAATTTTTCCAGTGTGTCCGTGAGCGCTGTCCAGTTGTTCTCCAAGGACTGGAGGATAGCTTCAAGGCGTTGGCTGAGAGTGTTATAGTAGGCGGGGTCCGTCTGCTCAAATTTCTGGCTGATGTAATAACGGGCATAGTGTTCCATCTCGGCAGCGTTGGTCTCGTCGGACGTGTGCCTGTGCAGCTTGCTCTCGAAGTCTTCGTCAGTGATAGAGATAGGTTCAACGAGCTGGCGCACGTTGAGGGCTTCGATGTGCTGGTCAATGAGCCGCCGGACTTTGTTGCCGACGTGCTGCAGGTTAATCTGCTCGTCGCGATAGACTGCATGGGCGGCCCGGTTGATCAGCCCGAGCCATTGAGCTGCAGAGACATACGCGAGAGCCTCGGGCCGTGGCAGGACAATGTCCATGCTCTCCAGGAATTTCTTGAGTTTGAGTTCAAAATCGGCGCGGATTTCAAGGTCACGCAACAGGTTAACGCAGCGTTCTGTGTCCTGAATCGAGAGGCTGCGTGTTTCGAAGACGGCGCAGGCGCGGCGGCAGCGCTCGGCAAGTTTGGGCAATTCGTCCTTGAGACTGATCAGCGCTCCTTGCACATCCTCGGCTTTATATGCAATCAGCGCCTCTTTGAGGTGGGCAGCGAGTCCAACGTAGTCCACGACTAGACCATTCGTCTTGTCGGGATAGGTGCGGTTCACACGTGCAATGGCCTGCAGTAGCTCGTAGTTTTTGATATAGCGATCAAGATAGATCACCTGTACGATAGGCGCGTCAAAGCCAGTGATGAGCATGCTATGCACGCAGAGGAAGGCGAGATTATGGCCTCCAGCAGGATCCATAAGCGCAAGTGGTTTCTTAAAGTTTCTGATTCTGTCCTCTTGCTGGCGTGTATCGGTCCAATCGCTCCAGCGTATGCGGTCATCCTCGCGATCTCGTGCGTCGTGCGAGATAACGGCGGCGAACTCGATTTGCTCCAAGCCTGCAAGCTGAGGATGGGCGCGTAGCAACTCTTGGGTATTTTCGTCAAGATGGACACGCTCGCTCTCCGGCAGTGTGAGTTGCTCGGGTGGGAGTTGTCGCAATTGGACTACCAGTTCTTGCTGGGCCTTGTGTAGTGCGTCCTGGTAGCGCACTGCCGCGAGTCGGCTCGCTGCTATCACCATAGCCTTGAAGCCATTCGGGAGTATGTTGGTGGTATAGTGGAGCACCATATCCCTAGCCTTGGTCTCGATAGTATTACTAGACTCAAGTATTTCTCGTGATGTGGCGTAACGTTTTGGCAGCACTTCGCGCACCTGACGCGGTTGTTTCTCGACCAGATGCTCGTATGTCTCGTCCAGTTGTGGGCGCTCGGAAATCACCAGTTCGGTCACGCGCCCCTCGTAGAGGATGGGCAGGGTAGCGCCGTCAAGCTCAGATTGGTAAATAGTATAGATATCTATGAAGGAGCCGAAAATATCCTGGGTTTTCTTGAGGTCACCCATGATAATCGGGGTACCGGTAAAGCCAATCTGGATGCAGTAGGGCAGGGCCTGCAACAATTTGGCGTGTAGCTCGCGCCCATGCGAACGGTGCGCCTCGTCAACTAGCACAAGCATGTAGGGAGAGGGGTTAATTTCTTTGTCTAATTGCTCGTCACTGTATGCTTCCTCGTCTCCCACACTTCCTACGTCGTCGTATTCCTGATCGTCGCGCCGCTGGTACTTCTGCAGCATAGCGAAGACGAGGCTAGGACCCCCTGGTGCAAGCAAAGGTTTGAGGGCGCGGATAGTCTCAACCGTATGTGATGTTTTGCCCGTGAGTTGTATCGTCTCTTTAAGCTGGTCTTGCAGGTCCTTGCGGTCCGTCACAAAGACGATCCTAAATTCTTTCAAGCGCGCAATAGCATATAACTTGCGGATCAGGAAGACCATAGTCAGGCTCTTGCCCGACCCCTGTGTATGCCAAATAATGCCGCCGCGCCGATCCTCTTCTTCCTCACGCTGCTTCATCTTGCCAGTCTGCAGCCGATGAATAGCCTTCTGCACGGCGCGGAACTGGTGATAGCGGGCCACGATCTTGACAATCCTGTTGCCGGATTGGCGGAAGAGTGTGAAATTGTACAACAGGTCGAGCAAGTTTTCCTTGCTGAGCATACCTGCGACAAGCTGCTGTTGGCTGCTTGGTGCATCTACTCCCAAGTGCTGGGCAAGCTGGTGCTCGGTAAGCGGATAAGGATCTTTCCACTCCTGGTAGTGCTCGTAGGAGGCTCCGATAGTAGCGAAGCGTGCCTGATAGAAACAAGTGGAGATGAGCAGGTGATTGAAGTTGAAAAGCTGCTCAGCGGCTGGCATGTCATCTTGTTCGGAGGACGCACCGCCCTGCCCCGAGTAGCGCAGCAATTGTCTAATGCCCTCTTCAATAGGATTAGTGAGCGCAGGATGCTTGCATTCGATTACGACGAGCGGTATGCCGTTGGCAAAGAGCACAATGTCAGGCACGATATAGCGCAGGCCGGGCAGATCTACGCGAAACTGATTGATGATCAGGAAGTTGTTGTCGTAGGGGTGCTCAAAGTCGATGTACTTGATGTCCACGTTGCGCCCGTCATGCAGTTGGGCATCACCCGCCACACGTGTACCTTTGAGCAGCAGGTCCATTGTCTCTTGATTGGTCTGCATCAACTGTCCCGTAGTGGTCTGCGCACGCCTAAGCTGCTCCACCGCCTGTTCGATACGCTGTTCATCAAGCCAGCGCTGCCCGTCCTCAGTCGTATTAATGTTATACAAAGCGTTGCGCAGTCGCTTCTCCAAGAGCACCTCGCGGAAGCTAGAGCGCTCAGTGAAAAGAGGCACACCGACAAGACCAACAACTGGCACCTCTGTCTCCGGGGCAGGAGCAGGATTGCCGTTAATATATTCCCAGCCCATGTCCTGCAACTGATGAATAAGTGGTTCCTCGACAAGTGTGGCCTCCGTCGGCCTCTCGATCTGTCCTCTTTTTGCTTCCTGGCCCTCTCGCACGGGAGCGAAGCGCGTATCAACCTCTGCCGTCTCGCGGGCAAGTTGGGCGAACTGCGATATCTGTAACTCTCCCAGGTAGCTAACCGCCTTCTCGCCCAACTCCGTCAACACATATTCTTGCCCATCCTGCTGCACAAAGCCCTGTACGAGCAGCTTGTTTAGCAGCCGTGTCAGCTCATCATCTGTGATCTGATAATGGCCCAGGAAGTCGCTCTTGCGCGTGCAGAACAGCGTCTTTATCGCCCAAAGCACGAACATTGCACGTCGATTAACTATCACCTCGGCGAGTTGCCAATCGTACAAGTTGGGTTCGCTCATCTCGCTCGTCGCCTTCATGTCTCTATTTCACCACGTCACTACAACATGTTCATAAGTACAAGACTTCTGCGTGCTTCAACACGCTCCATTACAGCGGTAAGCACATGGCACTGTGCAATATCGATGTGTTCATACCAGTATACACCACCGTAGCCCTTATCGATAGTCCAGATGACGCTGTCAGCGTTGTAGCTCTGCTGCATACTTTTGGGAACGAGGAGATATATCTTTGTAATCAGCTTGGCATTCCGACAAAAGTCGTGCATCTCACCGATCGACCCTGGCGAGTTCTCCTCAACGAGCAGAATAATCAGATCCGACTGCTCTGCCTGCGTTTTCTCTTGCATATATAATGTGATTCCGCGCCTTCTGCTGAACTCCTCGCTGAACCATACCTTGTGCTTTTCCTGCTTGAGTCGCTGGTAAATCTCGCGGCGTTTTCGTGCTACTGCACTCTGTGAACGCAAACTCGGACCCCAGACAAGAATCTTAAATGCAATCTCGTACAGCTTCATAGACAGGGCATCCATGCGCATCTCAAGATCGGGCATCTCCTCTTGTGCCTCCCCAGTGATGGGTGCTGGTACGTCCTCAAAAAGCTGCAACTGCTTCACCATATGCGCTGCTCTTCCTTCACTATGTGCCTCTTCCTTGTGTATGTTGCGGCAACTTCATTGCGTGCCCTCTATTAAACGGCATGGAAGAGCAGTCGTCAAGAGGTGCATGCTGCGACGAAATTCTTTGTCTGACAAATCTCCGTCTGAGAACTCAGCCCAACTAAGTTTGATTTGGTATACCAAATCCAAGAGAGATAGCGCATCTAATTTGTCCACATCCCATGTTTTAGAAAAAAACCAATCCTCAAAATCGTGAAGGGAATTTTCGTTTGCCAAATACGCAGACAACCGATCACGAATTTCAAATTCAAGTGAATGCTGCATGACTGCTCCCCTAGCTCAAGAATCGACTTGTACCCGCCCACCCTCCTCACACGCGCACGCGCCCCGTCAACAGATCGTGCATCAGCCCCTTTTTGATCTGCTTGAGCTTGCTGAGGTGGGTTTCTTCGGTGTGGGTAAGAGTATCGTGGTCTTGAAGAGCGATAGCAATCCTATGTTGTTCTGTAAGTGTTGGTGATGGAACTGGAAAATGTACAAGTTGACCAAGTGTTACAGTTTTCTGTGCGTTTCCTAGTGCTACGGTATCGGCGTATGAGCGGCACATATAGCTGTTTAGCCAACCTACTAAAAATCTGGGTATCACTCTTGCAACATTTGGAAGAATGTAGGCAATATGACGTTGAAAACTAAATAGACGTTCATCCTCAACTAGAGCTGCATGTCCATATGATCCAACAACGGTATATAGAATTAAACCCACTCTAGGCTCGCGACCTTTGGAAATTTGTCTATATACATCTTTGGTAACGTTTGCTGCCTGATCCCAACGGATTTGACCATCTCGTATACAAGAGACAAAAAGGAATGGTACTCCATCTTGAGATGTAATCACACTCTGGTGACACCCGTCAGTAATCCTATTGCATACTGAGGACAGTTCATCAATCTCCCACTCCCTCGGTATCCTCCCCAACACTGAATCCTTGAACTGCTCAGGATGAGCCACAGGATCACGCAACTCACCATACTCATCAATGCCACGTGTGAGCAGACCGTGGAGTATGCCAATTTTTTGTTGCTTGAGCTTGTCGATAAGGCGCTCGGTCTCTTGGATTTGGATGTCGAGGGTGTCAAGGATTTCGGCGATGCGATGTTGTTCAACCAGAGGAAGAAATGGAACCTTAAAATGTTCAAAGAACTCAGTAGGGACACGTTGCTGTCCTGCTGAGCCTGTCATCATTGCTTTGGCTCGGAGCCGTAGCTCTTCTGATTGAAGCCAGTGATAGATGAAACGCGCATCAGTAAAGAGCTTTGTCCGTAGCACGTGAAACTCAGTTGTACCAAATCCTACCTTGTTTACTAGGTCGACAGCATGTGCTCCTTTGCCATTCTCCATACATGGAGTTATCTTAGCAAAGAGAACATCACCTTCTTGAAAGGGTGTATAGCCATTTCTAACTTCTCTTAGTTTTCGTACCTGTGGTCTGACCCAATGACCTGTTTCGGTAACATCAGTCATAGGAATAAAGGATACGATATTGTCCGGTTCAAGGTGGCCCGTGGATACAGGTGGGTTTACTGTTGCCAATTCGGCTAGTGGAACGAGTGGAAGATCAGTTGACATACCCCAACCCCCTGAGCATACTGCCTAAGCGTTGTGCTGCCTCGTTGCGTTTGGCCTCAATCTCTTGTAACGTGACGCGGTACTTGTCCCACCAGGTTTCGAAGGTGGCGATGACTTGCTGGCGGTGGGCGGTGATGTAGCGTTCGAGTTGGACGGCGATTTCGTCTTTGCAGAGGTCGAGGATGAGTTGCTCGCATTGAGCGGAGGTTAGAGCGCTGCGTGCCTGTTGCAGGCGTTTGATCAGTTCGTCATAGAGCTGTCTGAGGTGCTCGCGGACCTCGGCGAGTCGCTCTTTGATGTCGTGGTAGGGCTGTAATTCGTGTTCGATGGTTGTGATTTCCTGGCGCAGGGTAGCAATCTCGGCTTCCAACGCAGCGAGATCGGCCTCGGGCGAGGAGATGCTCTCGAAGAGAGGCATATTCCTGGCTGTGTTTTTCTGCCGACGTTTCGCTTCTTGCAGGCGGCGTTCGGATTCGCGTAACCTGGTTTTGAGGGCAGTCAGTTGTTGTTCCAGTTCTCTGGCGTAGTTGCGGGTGCTGTGCTCTTCACTTGTATTGCCGTTGTCGCTCTCTATACTGTCATCGCCGTTGTCTGTGGACTCAGCGTACTCGCCACGCTCGAAAGCTTCTTTTTGCTGTTCCAGTTCGGCAATGCTGATTTTGGTCTCGTCGATCTCACGGAGATACGCGGGCAGGAGGCGCTGCACAAGTTTGTGGTTGAGCACGTCCAGGCGGTGGCCATTGCTCTGTTCGTGCGGCTCGGTCAGGGCAGAGACGATAGAACTGATCCAGCTATCAATCAACCCGGCAAAGCCTAGAGTGGCGAGCGCCTTGAGGTCGTACTGGCTCTCGTTCCACCAGCTTGCAACCACCCCGGCAATCTTGTAGCGGTCGAGTAGTCCAATAGGGACGAGGGCCTCGCTAAAGGTAGTGAGGAAGTCGGCACGCAGGACCATCGGTGTGCGCGTAGTAGGCAGGTTACGTAAGTGGGTCTGGTGAAGTTGCCACCACGTGGCGAAGGCGCAGCGCAGACGTTGTTCCTGTGCCCCGATGTCCGGGTTGGCTGTAAGCAGCTCCTTGATCTGGCGACGCTCGGTGAGGTGCGGTGCGAAGTCGAAATAGTGGCTGTCGCGCTCGACGAAAACGGCGTATGCCGGACTTGCTAGCCCATGCGCGATGAGTGGAGTGGCTTTGTCGGCGACTTCGGCTTTGGGAATGCCGCCAAAGAGATGGGCGCGTACATTTTGCGGCTCAGGCGGTGGCGAGTTATCGGCGTAGCGGCGAATGTTCAGGTTCCAATCGTTGCTGGCTAGTTCCTCCCTGCTCACCACACGCGCATAGTAGCCATAACCCGCGTAAGTCGGCACAGCACAGAACTCCTCAAAGGTCACAGCAATCTTCTCTATATCCTCCGGTCGCAGATAGTTCTGGGCACGGTTCTCGCCATACTCGGCATCGGCATTGATGAAGAGCACTTTGCCCTTGCGCTCGGGCGGTTTGGAGCACTCATGGCGCATCACCAGGATACAGGCCGGAATACCCGTACCATAGAAGAGATTGGCGGGTAGCCCGATCACCGCCTCTAGAGCATCCTTCTGCTCAATCAACCATTGACGAATCTGCTTCTCGACGCCTCCTCGGAAGAGTACTCCGTGTGGCATCACTGTTGCTAGCATGCCGCCCGCACGCAGCACCGCTAGCATATGTTGCGCGAACATCAAGTCTGCCTTCTTGCCCGTCTGGGGACAGAACAGGTGAAAGCGGCTCTGATATTCCATCTCATCGCGGCGATAATCCTGGCTAAAAGGCGGATTGCTAATGACACGATCAAAACGGGTCAGGCTACCGTCCGGTTCCTTGTGCCTGGGGCGTGCGAGCGTATCTTCGTTCTCGATATTGGCTTTCTTAATGCCATGCAGGATCATATTCATCTTGCAGATGGACCAGACCCCGCCATTATTGTCCTGGCCAAACAGGCTCAGATTAGTGGGATTGCCGCCGTGCTCCTCCACGTACTGCTTCGCATAGATGAGCATACCACCCGATCCCACGCAAGGGTCGTAGATGCGCATGCCTTCCGTCGGCTTGAGCAGGCGCACCATCAAGCGTGTCACATCGCGAGGAGTATAGAACTCGCCGCCCTTCTTGCCTGCCGAGTCAGCGAATTGACTAATGAGATACTCATAAGCGGCACCGAGCAGGTCAGGCACTTCAAAATCATCGTCGCGCAAACGCTGCTTGCTGAAATGCTCCACTAAGTCGTGTAGTTTCTGGTCCGAGATCGAAGTCCTGCCCACTGTATGGTTGAAGTCGATATGGCTCAGCACCCCATACAAGGAGTCATTCTCCCTCTCTAAATTCCGCAATGCCGTATTGAGCATACTGCCTACT
>JAFATZ010000137.1 GCA_019243675.1 Ktedonobacteraceae bacterium
GGTAAGTTGCGCACGACTCCTCTGCTCTACCTGACTGATGGTGACCGTTTCGTCGTCCCCGCTTCCAACGGCGGTAGTGCCAAGCATCCGACATGGTGGCTGAATCTACAGAGCAATAAGGATGCTGTAGTACAGGTAAAACGTGAGAAGATCAGAGTGCGGGCGCAGTTAGCGTCAACTGAAGAGCGACAAGGTTTATGGGAACGACTCGTTGCGATGTATCCTGCTTATGCGGACTATCAAAAGCGTACTCGGCGTGAGATACCTGTCGTTATTCTGCTGGCACAGTAAATCCTTCAGTCTCTTGCAATAGAGCCATTGGGTCTAACATGCGTCGTAGGAAGTGGCCAGTATAGGATTGTTGGTTCTGGGCAACTTCCTCTGGCGTGCCCTCGGCGATGATCTGGCCGCCTGCGTCGCCACCTTCTGGCCCGAGGTCGATAATCCAATCGGCACTCTTGATCACGTCCAGATTATGCTCGATGACGACCAGGGTGTTACCAGCGTCAACCAGGCGCTGCAGCATATCAAGCAAGCGATGTACATCCGCGAAGTGTAGCCCTGTCGTCGGCTCGTCGAGAATATATAGTGTGCGTCCCGTCGCTCTACGTGCCAGTTCTGTTGCCAGCTTGACGCGCTGTGCCTCGCCACCAGAGAGAGTAGTCGCAGGCTGTCCTAGCCGCATGTAATCCAGGCCAACATCGAGCAACGTCTTCATCTTATTGTAGATGGACGGAACATTGGCGAAGAAGCTCGTCGCTTCCTCGACAGTCATATCTAATACGTCGGCAATACTCTTACCCTTGTAGTGAATCTCTAACGCCTCGCGATTATAGCGCTTCCCCTGACATACTTCGCATGGAACATACACATCGGGCAAGAAGTTCATCTCGATCTTGACGATGCCCTCACCCTTACACGCTTCGCAGCGCCCGCCCTTGACGTTGAAGGAGAAACGTCCAGGCATATAGCCACGGATACGCGCCTCTGGTACCTGTGCGAATAACTCGCGGATGCCCGTAAAGGCATTGGTGTAGGTCGCGGGGTTGGAGCGCGGTGTGCGGCCAATCGGAGACTGGTCGATCTCGATGACTTTGTCCAGGTACTCTAGTCCTTCTACAGCATCGTGCTCGCCAGGGCGCTTGTGAGAGCGGAAAAAGCTGTGTGAGAGTTTGCGGTACAGAATATCGGTAATAAGTGTACTCTTGCCCGAACCGGAGACGCCCGTCACTGCCACGAACGTACCCAAGGGAATCTGCACCGTAATGTTCTTGAGATTGTTCTCGCGTGCTCCCTTAATAACCAAAGCGTTCCCATTGCCCGCCCGCCTCTGAGTAGGTATCTCAATGCGCTTTCTGCCTGAGAGGTAGTCGCCAGTGAGCGAGTTGGTATTAGCCACAATCTGCTCGTAGTTTCCCTCGGCTACAATCCTACCTCCATGCTCGCCCGCTCCTGGCCCAATATCAATAATATGATCGGCGGCACGCATGGTCTCTTCGTCGTGTTCAACAACTAGTAGCGTATTGCCTAAATTGCGCAGCCGTACCAGCGTATTAATCAAGCGTGCGTTATCGCGCTGGTGTAGTCCGATACTAGGCTCATCGAGGATATAAAGCACACCCATTAGGCCAGAACCAATCTGCGTTGCCAGGCGAATACGCTGAGCCTCGCCACCAGAGAGACTAGCGGCTGCCCGACTCAATGTCAGATAATCCAGCCCGACATCGATTAAAAACTGCAAGCGTGCTCGAATCTCTTTGAGCACCTGCCTAGCGATGAAGCGTTCCCGCTCGGTCAACGTGACGAGCACAAGCGGCCCAGCAGGGTCGATCTTCTCCAAGGGGTCACTGGGCAGCATGCTTACCGCTGCTTCTGCGGTTTTGCGTTTTTTGCCATGCCCATTAGCCTGTACGATACCCTGTGCGGGTGACAGCGCCGCCGCTATCTGTGCTGGTCCTGCCTCCAACTGCTGGAAAAAGCGCTGAACCTGCACAATAGAGAGACGCACGACTTGAACGATGTTGCGCCCGCCCACGGTGACGGCTAGCGCTTCCGGCCTGAGACGTGCCCCATGACAGACAGGACAGATGCGTGCCGACATGTAGGTCTCGATCTCTTCGCGCACGCTCTCGCTAGCTGTTTCTTTGTAGCGCCTATCCAGGCTGGCAATCACACCGTCGAAGTGGACTGTGTAGGTGCGCGTGCGCCCGTGCTGAGGAGTGTAACGAATAGTCAACTGGTCTGGGACGCCGGAGAGGAGCTTGTGCTGTATGTCCTCGCTCAGCTCGCGCCACGGCGTTTCGAGACTGAAGTGGTAGTGCTCGGCCATGGCCTCTAAAATAGCGGCGTGCCACTGACTGCCATTTATCACCTTGCTCCACGGCGTAATGGCTCCCTCAGCGATACTCAGTTCTGGATGAGTAACAACCAGTTCCGGGTCGATCTCTTGCTGCGTGCCCAGACCTGTGCAGACGGGACAGGCACCGTGAGGACTGTTGAAGCTAAAGGTGCGCGGCGCAATTTCGGGCAGGCTGATACCGCAGTAGACGCAGGCCGCCTTTTCAGAGTAAAGAATCTCTTCACCATCAACAACCGAAACGAGTACAACGCCGCTACCTAATTTGAGCGTCGTCTCCAACGAGTCTGCGAGCCGTTGCCTGAATGCAGGATCGACCTCTTCGTGGAGTATCTCTGGCAAGGCTGGTTCTTCAATCCCATCTTCGTCACGATGCGTCTCTTGCGCCGCGTGTACTTCGTAGAGCGCAGGGCGCTCGGCAACAAGCTTTAGCGACGAACTGGAGGCACTATCCGCTCCATCACGCTGCTTATTCTTGCGTAGCAGTAGGCGATCAACCACAACCTCAATGGTATGCTTCTTCTGTTTGTCCAGTTCGATGTCTTCGCTCAGGTCGCGAATCTCACCGTCGACGCGCACACGCACGTAACCAGAGCGCCGCATTTCCTCAAAGACATTCTTATGTTCACCCTTGCGTCCCTCTACGAGTGGTGCGAGCAGCAATAGGCGTGAGCCTTCGGCAAGGCTCAGCACGGAGTCAACGATCTGCTGCAGCGTTTGCTGGCTCACTTCGCGGCCACATTGGGGACAGTGCTGATGGCCAATGCGCGCATAAAGCAGGCGCATATAGTCATAGATTTCGGTTACTGTCCCTACTGTCGAGCGTGGGTTATGGGTAGCGCCCTTCTGATCAATAGAGATAGCGGGAGAGAGGCCATCAATGTGGTCAACATCGGGCTTCTCCATCTTATCCAGAAATTGGCGCGCATACGCAGACAACGACTCGACGTAGCGTCGTTGTCCTTCAGCGAAGATGGTATCGAAAGCTAGACTACTCTTGCCCGATCCGGAGAGGCCAGTAATAACCACCAATTTATCACGTGGGATGGTCACGTCTATATTCTTTAAGTTGTGCTCACGAGCACCACGTACAATAATTTTATCTTGGGGCATCTATCTGATATCATCCATAAATTTCATACAAACGTTCTACGTAACAGTACTACATCAGCCCTTCCACGTCAAGAGGTGACGAAAGACGCTCTGGAAGACAGTGAAATGACGCCACAGGAGATACTTCCATAGTAGCATTACCTTGGTTACACGAATAACACGTTCCTTACCATCACCTATTAGTAATATAGGTGTCTTTAACATCTTGTGTTCCTGAGTTCGTGACTAGAGCAGTGCCAGCAGGAGCTTTTCCTGCACGTAGTCGATGAAAAAGGAGATGATCATTATGACAATTAGTGA
>JAFATZ010000156.1 GCA_019243675.1 Ktedonobacteraceae bacterium
CCGTTTGCAGTGTCACTATATGCCCCGAGTCGAGCCTGATGGTCCTGCCCTGTACCTTCTGCAATAATTCGTTCAAGTTAGCCGCACTCACATCAACAATATGCTCCCGTACTGCCCTCGCATCATCATAGGACTTGGCCTCGGTAATCATCGTGTTTGCTAGTGCGACATTGCGTCCATAGCGAGTTTGTATACCCGTCATGCTAGCCAGTAGGTCATTCTCGATCTTCGCTCTCAGTGTCCTACCAATATCACCGCCAGAACCAGTGACGGGACTGGAGGCTCCAAGGCGCGTGGTAGGTGCCATAGCCGCCACGTGAGCAGCAAGCGTTACAAAAGCTCCTGCAGAGGCAGCCTGAGCGCCAGCCGGTGAGACGTATGCAATAATCGGTACACTGCTCGTTAGCTCTTTCCGCACCATAGCATTCATCGATTGCAAATCACCCCCTGGTGTATCGACTTCGATCACCAGGGCTTGTGCTCCATCATGTTCTGCCCTATCTATGGCTTGTGTTAGCTTATGCAGTGAGGCTGAATTGATTACACTGTTCAGCGTAGTCACGTCAACATACGGTGATGCAGCTTCTGCTGAGGGTGTAGTAAGTGTGAAAGTCACGAGAGCGACCCCAGCAAAAATCATGAATGCAGCATATATGGGAAGTACTAGCTTTCTGCGCCACATGCGATGGAGGTACATAACACTACTCTTCTAGCAAGAAGCTGCGAACAAGAGAAACAATTTTACTTGTATTGATACAAACACATTATCTAGTAGTCGTTATTATACCACATCCCTGACGATAACAATATGCTATATGCAATTAGAGCAAAGTGTGAATATTTTGCCAAGTATTTTCTCAGCATTATAGCAGCTTCCAACAGTCAGACGTTACCGAACTGACTCGCTGCTCGTTTTGCACTACGTGCGTGCTTCAGGCAGAGAATAAGTGGAGACGATAAATGGAGAAAAATTGGGAGATTTTAGAGCTTTGCTACAAGCACATGTGAGAAGAGAGAGCACAAACGGAGTAGGGAAGCTCTTAGCTAGGTGGTGGAACGCCTTATTGGCTTGTGATGGCACTGCGGTGTATATTCCCATTACTGTAGTGACAATCGCAGCCTTCTGCGGTTCCGCATGGCAAATTTTTTTACCACGAACCGACCCAGCACGCTACCAATGTTATGCATTGACCTTCTGGCTCGGTAGTAATGCAGCGCGCCTGCTTCCGTCGTCGCAATGTGCATTCTTGCACGTTGTACAACCACAGCCAGCATTCCATATGTTGCCACTGGAATACCCACCACTTACGCTATTGCCGTTCTCACTACCACTGCTAGCACCCATACTCAACTATCAAATAGCATTCGCCTTGCTGATGGCGCTTATATCAGCTCTGATCTACTGGCTATTGTTACGCTACGGTCCACGTGGGGGCGCGCTAATATTTGTGCTGTACATCTTCATCGGAGCGCTAGCAACAGTACAGATACGTTTCGATTTAATTCCAGCCATGTTGACGCTGCTTTTTATCATTGCAGCAGAGCAAAGGTGCTGGACTTGGGCCTACATAGCCCTTGCCTTCGCAGTACTTTTTAAGTTATACCCTATCCTATTTCTGCCCTCACTTTTTATCGCAGAGCAGCAGAAACACGGACTTTTCTATACACCTCCCACGAGCATTTCTCTGACATCAGTTCCGCGCTATCTCTGGCTCACCTTGCATGGTGCTTCTGACTGGCGCTGGAAAAACCTGTTTCTCTCCTTAGGCATCCTATTAGCAGTTACAGGAGCATTTGCCCTGCTCAATTTTCAAGGAGCAGTTCTCGACCAATTAAACTATTTTGTGCAGCGACCAATACAGGTTGAAGCGACTGGTAGCACTTTTCTGTGGCTAGTAATGCACTTTGGCGTTCCATTACATATTACCTATACGTATGGTTCGCTCAACATTAGCAGTAAATTAGATGGTTGGGTTTCACTTGTAGGCGAGCTTCTTTTCATCGTAGGGTATGCTTACACGCTCTGGATGCAATGGCGAGGCCGTCTTGATATTGCACAAGTCAGCATTGCGCTTTTGCTCGTCTTCATAGCTACAGAAAAAGTTTTTAGTTTGCAATATCTGATCTGGCTTATTCCACTACTAGCCTATGTCGGCGCTTTTGATGCCTTCTGGCTCTGCACCTGGGGTAGTATCTCGCTGCTCACAACCTTTATTTTGTATCTCTACCTCCGTCCGGTTGATTTACTGCTTATTCCACTCATCCCAGGCTTTATGCAAGCAGTAGGTGTACGCAATGCTCTTTTCGTACTGGTAACGCTTGCCTATCTCTTCAATTGGTTTGAAGCGCGAAGACGCAAGCCTGTTCCCCTGACACAATAGGGCCGATCATTGTTTGACCTGCGCCACCTGACGCTCGGGTGTTCCAGCCCTGCTAGCTTGTTTCGCGTCAAGATACCAGCGTACTCCGTCCGCCACACCACGGTTCATGTCAAACTCTGGAGCATAACCTAGTTCACGACGGGCACGCTCAATTGAAAACTGCTGGTCTCCACCAAGCAGCGTCACACCATAGGTGGTCACAGGAGGTGGAGCGGCCTTACGCCTTCCTAGAGCCTGCCAGAGCAGTTCAGCACTACGGCCAACGAGATAGAGGGCTGAAAAGGGCACTTTAAGGGCTATATGTGGTACTTGCAGTGCATCGGCTATCGTATTGAGATACTCGGCTTGCGTCACACGCTGGTCGTTGGCAATGGTATATGCGCGCCCGAGCACTTCGTCTCCGGCCTCTGCTGCCTTGATGAGTCCTTGGGCCACGTCGCGGACGTGGACGAGCGGTACGATATTATCGCCTGAACCTATCAAGAAGCCCTTACCAGATTCGACCAGACTTACAAAGCGAGCAAAGCTGGCGCTGTCACGTGGCCCGTAAATCCAGGCAGGCCGCACGATTACGACCGGAGCAGCATTGTCCCTAACCAGGTTTGCAATTAATTTCTCACCTGCAATCTTAGTGCGACTGTATGGATTGTCTTCAGCGTGATAGGGATGATCCTCTGTGACAATACCTTGCAGATGATGGCCGTAGACAGTGATTGAACTGGTATGAACGATGCGTTGTACCCC
>JAFATZ010000248.1 GCA_019243675.1 Ktedonobacteraceae bacterium
CACATCATTTTAGGAGAGAAGCCAATCTGCCGAAAGCGCCTCTCAAGCCAACATGGACAAGTTGTATGAGACAAACGCACCATGAATTACTTTACATGACACCACTCCTGAGTGTTTTGAGGGCTTAGCGTTGTAAATTTCTCCGGCGGGCCTAAGAGGCCCCAACGCTCATGAGAGAGAAGCTCTTAAGTTCTGGGAAGGCCACACGTGGTGGCTGGTTCCCACAGGAAAGCGCCTGGTTGGGCCGCTCAGTCTTTTGTAGTGAATCATGATCGTACCAAATCGCTTATGTTAAGAATGGCGAAGAAAGAGAGAAGAGGGATACCTATGTTACACACACAGATCTGTGATCTGCTCGATATAAAGCATCCAATCTTCAGTGCGCCGATGAGCGGAGGGATCTCGGCAGCAGAACTCACGGTGGCGGTCTCCCAAGCAGGTGGTTTTGGTCTCATTGGAGCTATGACGACTGAAGGCCCTGACTGGCTCCATGCACAAATCCGCCAGGTCCGTGAGCGGACAGATAAGCCTTTCGGGGTAGGCTTCATCTCTTCATTTCCTGGCCTCGATGCACTGGTACAGGTCGCGCTGGAAGAGCATGTAACTGCAGTGAGCCACTCTTTCGCAGACCCGACCCCATACGTCCCTGGGGCTCATACCGTAGGAGTGAAAGTCATCGCGCAAGTGCAGACCGTAGCTCAGGCCATCAGGGCAGTACAAGCAGGCGTTGATGTCCTGGTTGCTCAAGGGACTGAGGCTGGTGGTCATACAGGATACATCGGCACGCTTCCGCTTGTAGCAGCAGTGATGGATGTTGCTCGCACTCTTCCCGTGCTCGCAGCCGGCGGTATTGCTGACGGGAGAGGTCTTGCAGCCATGCTTCTGCTTGGTGCTCAAGGTGTCTGGATGGGGACACGTTTCTATGCCAGTCGGGAAGCAGGTGCAAGGGCATGGGAGAAGCAGCACCTGGTAGAGGCAGGCACAGATGATACCGTGCTGACCAAGGTGTATGATCTCACGTTTGCTTATCCATTTCCCTCCACAATTGGAGATCGGGTGGTGAGCAACGATTATACAGCAAGGTGGCATGGACATGATGAGGACGTGGTAGCCCATCGCGAGGAATTGCGTGAGCAAGTGCTTGCTGCCATGAAAGATGGCGATGTCCATCTTGCGGCAGTCCGTGCTGGCAATGCCATCGGCTTGATACACCGCATCGAATCAGCAGGCGATATCGTCAGGCAAACCGCGGCAGAGGCAGAGTCCATCCTCCGCGAGCGCCCTGGCCAGATCATAAGATAAGTGGTATGTCGGTGCTGCGTGCGAAAATCGCTCATCGCCCCATACGACCTCTTCTACAGCCAGTTTGCTTTGTGATTAATGCAAAAAGCAGTCAGTATGTATCCTAAGAGGAGAAACCACGAATGAATGAGAGAAAAACAGCCATTGTGACTGGTGCATCAAGTGGGATCGGTTTTGCCCTTACAAAAGCATTGCTCGATCAGAATTACCAGGTCGTAGCGAACTCGCGCACGATTACAAAGACAGGAACGCTGACCCCATCTGACTCACTGGTGCTCGTTGAGGGAGACATTGGAGATCAGCAGACAGCAAAGGAGGTCGTAGAAACAGCCATACACACATTCGGTGGGATTGATCTTCTCATCAATAACGCTGGTATCTTTCTCGCCAAACCATTCACTGAGTATTCAGTTGAGGACTTTGAGCGCCTCATCAAGACAAATGTGACCGGGTTTTTCTTCGCGACACAGTATGCCATTGCGCAGATGAGCAAACAGAAATCTGGTCATATTGTCACTATTTCAACCGCGCTTGCTAGTCAGCCTGTGGCTGGTGTTCCTGCGGCTCTTCCAATCCTTACAAAGGGGGGATTACATGCTGTGACAAAAGCGCTTGCTATTGAATATGCAAACGATGGGATTCGTGTGAACACCGTGGCGGCCGGTGTCATTGATACTCCAATGCACAAGCCCAACGAACATCCATTCCTCAAGCAACTGCACCCCATCCAGCGCCTTGGGAATACATTCGAAATTGTGGATGCGGTGATGTATTTGAACTCCGCCACCTTTGTCACTGGCGAAATCCTCCATGTCGATGGAGGCGCACATGCAGGCAAATGGTGATGCAAAAGAGGGGGCTTGAGTAGTAACCATACGGGAAACAACGAGAAGAGCGTTTTTGGCAATGCAACAAGAGTGAGCTTCTGGAGAGCAGATGATGCATGAGCATCATCTATTCAAGAGACGATGAACCATTGACGGTCTCATTGGGCCGGGGCCACCGCCGTCGTGGCCTATGTTCATAGTAAACTCGTCAATAGTCTGGGAAAGAACGTGCTGCAAGTGCCATGATAGACAGGTTCCTCTACAGCCCTTCCCACAAACTGAGCAAAACACGAGCTTCGATGCCCTCTAATCTAGCAATCTCATCGTGACCGTCCATGCTAGTCACTTTCACATGCACCTGCTCACCGCTGATCCCTAAGCCCTCAGCAAT
>JAFATZ010000373.1 GCA_019243675.1 Ktedonobacteraceae bacterium
GGTAAGTAGAAGACTATGCCATTTCGGCGGCAAATTTACTCCCGAAATGGCATAGTCTTCTACTTGCCGATTGAGACACGATTTATTGCTTCACGAGCGTCGCCACCGAAATGTGCGGCCATTTTATATTATCGAAGTCAAGAATAGCTGTCTGCGTGTATTGTAACTGAAGAAACTGAGTGCCATCTGAATTTTCGACGGTCTCGACCCAGAATATTGCCGAGAAACTGTTTGCATCGGCGTTGATGTTAACGAATGGGATATTAACGATGCCGCCAACATTGTTTGGCTTGCTAGGTGGGGCAATCGGGGTGCCATTGATACCACCTATTGGCGTAGCGTTGACACGTATTACCACCGTGTTGGTGATGTTTTGTCCTCGGATCGCATTGCTAATTACAAGGTTTGGGTTGGCAATTGAACCAACAGGGATTCCTGGAGGCAAAGCAGTGTGAGTGAATTGGTCGAGGTAGATTGGAGAGGTCTCGTTCTGTCTAGCACCCGTCGTTTGGTTCAGTGTGAACGGGGTCGAATCAACGGGATCGATTTTAGGCCCACCCTGCAGTCCCGTTAGCACCAAATCGCTTTGCGCTAACATCGCATCGCCATGGGGAATAGTGGCAAGACGAACTATGGTCGGTGGTTCTGCCGGTGCGGTTGTAATCGGCAAATTAAGCCACATACCAGGTTCAAGATGCAGTGCTGCATTTGTTACGGCGTCGCTTACTTGCTGAAAATAATGTACACCCAAGAAAGCAATATCATCTTGAGCGAAACCGCGATTTGGAATCGGTGCTCCTATTTCTGTGAAACTCAACGTCTCATGTGTGGCATTAAGTTTCAGGCGAAATATTTTGCGCCGGTTCGGGTCTTGCGACAAAGGCAAGGGCAAGGAGATCAGATTGAACCCATTGCCCATCCAGGTTCCTGGCAGATCGGCTAGAGCTCCTAGATTTCTAAGTACGGTGCCTTGTGGGGCTGCTGCACGAAACGAGTGAGGAGTCACGGCTAGATTAATGTTAGCCACTAGTTTTCATCCTTTCAAATCTTTAGTTGTTATTGGTGGTCAGACTATGGTATCGAAGAGAAAGACGTACCAACCAATTACTTATAAAACGAGAAGAAGCAGGAATTTTAGCATATGAATCTCGAAATCTGGTTCCCGAATTCTTGGCATGTAAGATAGACATAAGACTGGTACAAGATATGGCTTATACTGATTATGTTGAGGTGGGTGTGGACGCAAGCTCACACTCACCTCAACATAATCAGTATAAGAAGAAGCGAGACAGAAGAGAACGTGAAGCGCCACTACATATACTGCTCATAGGTATGTTTACTGCTAGTTTTTGAGAAAAACGGAGCATGTATGTCACAAAACGGAGCATCACGATTTTCTGGTCCTCTGAGACCCATCGAGCCGCAGTTCGATTATGACTCTTCTCAGAGGTCAGTTGAGCGGTCTGATAACAGCAAGGAGCTGTCCTTTTTTCATGGTGAAGCACTAGCACGCGATGCATGGGGGGAACGCTATGGAAATTGGATTGTGCTTGGCTTTACCATCACTTTTGCATGCTTTTTACTGGGGATGCTGTTGGCAGGACAGCAGCCGGGGAAGAGTTTTCTGCTTAAGAGTATGTCTGATATCCTCCAATTCGTGGGTGAAGGTATCGGTTTTATCTTTTGTCTGCGTATGGCCATCAGACTACGCGTCGTCTCAGTACAATTGTCGCAAAATGTGCAGCAGTTGCAGTTTGAGCATCGCTCACGTAATGACTTGGTGACGGCGCGCATGGAAGCGCAGGTGGCACAACGTTCCTACTTGGCCTGGACACTGTTGGCGCTAGGTATAGCTCTCTACGCGGGTGGTCAGGCACTATGGACGAGCTATGATATACGCATGAACATGGTGCCATTTCCGGGCCTGTATGATATCGGCTTTGTTGGCTCGTACCCCTTCTTCCTGCTTGGTACGCTACTGTTGACACGGCGCAACAAAGCAACGGTTGGGCGCACCCGTCTGCTGCTTGACGCATTGGCAGTCATCGGTGCATCTCTGGCCCTGTCCTGGTTCTTCTTGCTCGGCCCATCAATTGCAGGACTTTCGCAGGCTCCTAGCCTCGGCGCAGCCTTCCTATCGATCTACTTTCCCGCTGGTGACCTGTTTTTGGTGGCAGTTGGTGCCCTGCTGATGTTTAGCCCTCTCTCTAACCGCGAGCAGCAACCAGTATTCTTACGCTTGTGCCTAGGTCTTTTCTTCCTAGCTATCACCGACAGTTTGCTAGGCTACTACTCACTCTCATTCAGTTTCAATACGGGTACGCTCCAGGACGTGCTGTGGCCATTAAGCCTGTCTTTGATTGGCTTAGCTGCAATTGAGTATCCCCGCAGCATAGCGCGTGAGCAGCTTCAAGCGGTCAACATGAATAGTGGGAGACGCTCAGTTTCGCTCTTTCCCAAGTCTGACCACTTCTCGCAGTTGAGTACGACAGTGCAAACGATCTCGCCCTTTATTCTGGCGCTCATCACGTGCGCTATTCTGCTCAGCGTGGTTGCGCCACGTGGCAAGAGTGTACTTATTCAGGCAGATGTGATTGCGTTGGTCCTCATTCTCATCGTGGTCGTGCGCCAAGCACTCACTTTGATGGAGAACAACCGCTTGACCATGCAGATGCGCGGCGAATTAGTGATCTCGCGCCGCGAATTGCAGGTAACACGCCGTGAAGCTGACGAAGCCACCAAAGCTAGCAATGAGAAGCGTGTGCTCGAAGAAGGGATAGCCACACTTCACGGAGTACATGCACGTGTAGCACGTGGTGACCTCAGCGCTCGCGCGCCCACTATCCCTGGTCCATTGCTGCCCATCGCGGTCAGTCTCAATCTGATGCTGGACCGCTTGAGCGCCTTATCGGAGCGGGGTGCCAAATACGACCAGTTCACACAAGAGAGCCGCGTGTTGCAGATTGCCGTGGAACGGCTGGGACGTGGTCTGCCCCTTTGGTCTGCCAACCAGCCCGCCCCGCAAAGCGCCACTGAGCTACGCCTAGTGTTTTTAGGATTGACACAACTGCAACACTTTCACGAGATGCAGTGGCACCGCCAAAACTTCGCACTTGCAGCCATGAACTCGCTCACAAGGCGACTGCGTGAAACACTGAACGAGCTGAAACGGTCGCACCTGTTCAAAGATACGGGACAAGCAAATTTTGAACGGATGGCACTGGAGAGAGCATTACGCGAGGTTGATCTGCTTGAGCAACAACAGCGCAATATGCTTAGCCATACCGCTCTCATGAGCACCCCATCTGAAGAGCCTACAGCGGTGGTTGATGCTACAGAACAGCCCACGCAACACAGCAAACCATTGCATGTCAGCGCCAATGGGCAGGCACCCTTTAAACGGGGTTGACTGAGGTTCCAAGGGGCGGTAGTGCCACAGAGCAAGGAAAGAGATATCGCCCCTACGATGCACGGATTCGACAGGCAGATCAGTCGTTATGAATGCACGAAGATGAAGGGCAAAGCAGATGAGCAGATATCTACCCTACCGAATGCAAGAGGAAGTGACCAGATTTTGCCTTGGACATCCATCGCACGCTGTTCCAGCCGGGGACATC
>JAFATZ010000391.1 GCA_019243675.1 Ktedonobacteraceae bacterium
GACCGTTTTGCTCAATTCTACACGTAGGCTGCTGAGGCGATCTTGATAGACCTTTTGCTCTTCTGCCTGCCGTTTTTTTGTTGCTTGTGCTTGCTGAAAGCGAATGAGCATGCCCACACCAACTGAGAGGAGCGCTGTACCTGCTAACGCGATGAGGATAAGAGGATTGTTTTGGTACACAAGAACAAAAACTAAAGATCCTGCGATGCCAAAAAAAGGGACTAGAACCTGTAGCCATGTGGCTATACCTGCCGAGTTGGCTTGCACTGCTGGCGGACGCAGAATCACGATCTCGCTCTTAGGTAAGCTAGAGGCGCTATAGGTGTAGTCTCTGGCGGGCCGATAAAACTCATGGCCGTGCATAAGCTGGACAATCTCCTTTTGGCAGCATACAGAAATAGCTAAGAGAGCAAACCTTTCTGATTCCAGATGACTCCTGGATGATGGGATCCGGCTGCTAGCCCTGGAGGCACAGCCATCGGCATCTGCTCATGCTGCCTTGCCCAATAGTCCATAGGTTGCAGTAGCAGAATTGCACCATCGGTTACGCCAGCTTCGATCAAGGAAATGGTCGCGGGTAGGGGCTGGCTATTGTCTAGCGATCCTAACCCCCATGCAGCCGGATTATTCAATGTACTCGGTAATGGCTGTGATTCACACAACTCAAGCAGAGTTGGCAGCAATGCATTGATAGCAATATCGCCTGGTGCTTCGAGATCAATGCCCCGTTGTGTACCAGAGATGGTGATGAGTAGTGTCGTGTGCATGAGCTACTAATTTACTTGAAAACCGCGCGCAATTCCGGTATCGGTTTCCTGGTATCCGCTAGCAGCCTGATTCAGGTGCTGACTCACAGCGCCAAGTACATCGTGGATGCCCTGTACATCGGTGGTCCATTTTGCCATCAGGTTAGCAAAATCGGAAGCGGCTTGACCTCTCCATGTAGAACTTACTGACTCAATCTGGCTCTGAACTTGTGAAAGAAGTTGCTCTAATTCTGCAGCTTTGTTGTTAAACTGGGCGGAAACTGACTGGAGGTCGCTAATACTAACTTCAATCTGATCAAAAGACATAAGAGATTCTCAACCTTTCAAAATATATGTGTATAAGAGATATTTGTCACCCATGAAAGGGTAGCAGTAAAGTAGCCAAGGCGTCAACATAAGGGACATTTTTCCTACAGTTTGTTCGCTTGGATAAGTGTCCAGGCCCATGTGCTGAAATCAGGACACTGGCTAAGGTCAACGGAAGCCCAGGCTTGATCGAAGAGAGCCAGCGCCGGAGGACATATCTCTGCAAGTGCTCTGCGTACAGCATCCAGCCGTCTTGTCGTGCTGGCTTGCAATTCTTTGGGTTGAAAGAGCGATTCGGCGTTATCAGGGGTGAGTGCTCGCACATATGGGTTCGCCCAAGTCAGCATTTCGGTAAGCAAGATAGCAGCGGCAAAGCGATCACCGTCTGGACGCCACTGCCCACGGTGATCGAGGTTGCGATGCTGATAGCCGGGTGAACCCTGGCTGCGTAATTTGGGCATTGTTGCACCATGCGTGTAGAGACCCTCAATATCTAACAGCTCTACCTGTGTGAGGTCGGGTGAAAGCATGACGTTGCCGCCTGCAATGTCTGTATGCGCCAAGTGAGAGGCTTCCAGGTTCCACAGTACGCGTACCGTAGCCACGGCCAGTCCATAAGCCTGAGCACGCGTGTAGCGCGCGCTGCTAGCTCCGTCAAACATGAAACTGGCCCACGTTCTTCCGGCTAGCCACGGCATCAAGACGGCATATTCCAGATCAGGATATTCAGCGATCAGTTGAGGATGGCTTGTTTTGGTGAGGCAGGTACGATTGCCCAGGAAGAGACCAGCAACGTGTTTGTAGGCTGCTGCTATCTCAGTTGCACGAGCTATATGCTCACTGCGATGAGAGGGTTTAGCCACCTTGAGGGCACAGAACGTATTGTGGGCTAAGTTCTGCACCTGATAGATAATGGCTTCTCCTGCTTCTATGGCGTATACTCCATCGTCACCGGGGAAGTAGGTGTATGGTACGAATCCATAATACGTTTGATCGATACAGAGTGTCATATGACGATGTGGGCGGAAGCCTATCACGCTCTCTTGAGCCTCCTTTGGCTAGGCTGAGGAGCAGTGTGCTGCCAGTGAAGGTCAAGCAGTGTCATATCATCACTGGTTGGTAATGTTAATAATTGCTGCACACGCATTTGTAATCCTTCATCGCTTAAAGCGGCTAGCTCGTCTGCAATACTATCAAGGCCATCGGTATGTATCGTAAGGCCCTTAATTGTATCGAAAGTAAAGATGCGCATTTTCACGACACCATGACGTCCTCGCGCCGTAGACCAGCGATTGTAGTCATTGCCCTTATCCCCTATAGGAATAGAGCGATTGCCTGTTGTAAATACTTGCCCACTGACATTTCCCATCCAACAAAAAAGAACGCGTACACGCTTGACCCGTGAAAGCAGGAGGAGTGATCGCGCTTTTATAGCGTCGATACGCCCGCAAAGAAAAACAGTCTCGCTACCATAGGTAGTACGCACGTCCGTGAGCACTTCTTGCACCAGTGCTGGTAGTTCAGAGGAGATAGGGTGTGCTAGCAATGCGGTTTGTGCTTCGTGTGCCCATTGATCGAGGCATGGGCAAAGAGTTTTTAAGAGTTTTGTAGATGTGCGAGGAAGAACGGCTAGTTTTTGCAACCAACCTAGCAGACATTTTGCCAGATAGGCAGCGGCAAAGTCTCCTTTGTAGGAACTGCCGACACCGTCACAAACGCAGAAACAGATAGACGTTCCTTCTCGCAGGCTCATAAGCGTAGCGTAATCCTGGCATGGCAAGGACTGAGCCTGCGCCTCCTGGCAGCGAAAAGAAAGCAGGCGAACCGTCACTGGTTGGTCGAGTGCCATTTGCACAAATGTGTCAATACACTGATTGCTTTCAAGCGTCAGCAGAGAGCTATCATCAGAGTTGCATTCCATACAGCACCCTACTTATGTTGAGTTGCAGCAGAAATAGCGAAGGCGAGCCGCACAAGGTCACTGTTGAGGCCAGGGAAGAAGAGTGCGGCACCACTTTGCAAATTGTAGCCAGCGTTATTAATATTTTGCCTGTACAGTTCCGGCAAAGGAGAGGACATACTATAGAGCAGTTTGGCGTATTCGTTGATGAGGTGATCTGCCTTGTGTACTCCTGGCCACTTACGCCAGTCGCGTACTGACTTGCGTAACATATTATCCGTCACGTACACATTCTCCACGAGCACGGGGCCATCGGCGACCTGCATGGCCTTGATACGTTGCACGATAGGTTGCGGGTCACCTGTATTGAGTAGGGCATCGGTGAGGTGACAGACAAGAGGCGCTGGACAATTCTCAAACTCTTGCAGGTGTACCTGTAAAAGTCGTTCGACTGCGGCAAAGCCAGCTTCTGTATTTGTCTGGCCGCTGGCAACAATGGTAGGGGTTCCCGTAGGCACAAGTTCAGTAATAGTGCGGATACCATGTAATACATCAATGACCTCCGTGCTGTATGCAAAGATGGCGATTTTGTAGCGTGGTCGCACTATTTGATCGCGCAAGGACTGACGCACCATATCTTTCATGGCTTCAAGTAAGGCTTTATTGACAACATCAATTTTGCTTGTCTCGCCGCAGCGTTCATTCATCGAGTTACTAGCATCTATCAGATAGATGACCAGTGCTGGAGTAAGGGCCGTGGCGGGTTGCATGTACATCAAGCAGTCTTCCTCTTTGCTGTATCCAAAACTAGTGGTTGAAAATATAGCGTTTTATTGATTTTTCTAGCGTTTTATGACAGGGTTTTGGGGGTCTCTCATTTCATATAGTTCGGTCTGCTCTGCGATGTGTGGTATAGGTATGCCTCTGTTTTCTTGCTCAAGGAGCTTCTTGAGTAGTCCTGTTGCCTCTTCTATGCTTTTTAGGCTGTATCCTTTTCTAGCTACGTTCTGAATTGGTTTGAAGCCTAGATGTTGTGCTAGCTTTTCTCCTTCATTTGTAGTCGTGATCGCATACCAGTTTCTGATGTCGTGCTGATTATGCAGTGAGATCATCCACCTAACTGTTTGCCTGATGAGGAAACTTCCCCTTGTATGGTCTATAGCTTTATCTCCCGATGCGACTAGTTCTATGGTAGGTATATATACCGATAACTCAGGCTCGGTCCACTTCTTTATCGCCCAATTCGGAATATCTTTTTCACGTATTTTGCCGCTTATCAGTGCATGGATCGTACTTTCGGCAAGTGGCATGATGGTTACTCCGCCAACAAGTTTTTCCCCTTCTTTTACGCTCATGAATATTTCGTTATTAGCTCTTTTCCACTCTAGTACTCTTTTGTAGTCGACGTTGTCTTCATCTCCATAGATGACTTTGGTGTTTTGGACCCTTGCCCATAGATCGCTGTTTGTGGATGGTTCAAATTTTAGATTGTCTCGGCTTTCTTGTTGTAGGAGTGTAGCGTATACGTCGATAGCTTCCTTGGGGAACTTTCTTCCTCTCTTTCTTCCTACTTCTATTTCGCTTGGTATAGTTCCAGCATCAACCTCTCTGTAGAAGCTGGTTCTCGGCATTTTTAGGATCTTCATTACCTCTT
>JAFATZ010000405.1 GCA_019243675.1 Ktedonobacteraceae bacterium
CTAGGACGTTGCTATCCATATGTCACCTTTCTTTCGATAGAGCGCTTTGAGAGATTTTCCTTGTTTCCCCCTATTCAAGGAACTCTGGCCCAATAACATGCTTAACGCTATCCCATTCACGAACAGAGGTTTGCAGGCTTCGACTGCTAAAGTTTTCAACCTTCGCTCTGCATAGATGGGTTGTGCTAACTCATCAATTTGTGCAAATTCTTTTTGCCAGTCAATCTGTCCAAACATACGCTGTCTGTCTAGTATTTGCTGACACTGTTTGGCAACTTCTGCGAGCAATTGAATGGGCTTATCTCCACCATTCTGGATATCTTTCCAGACAACAGGCACTACTTCACGCGCTAAACCGTCGCCTCCAAACTGCCCATCACATATTTGCTTATAGGCTTTTTGGTATTTCCATGCAAGTCCCTTATGAACTATATCGCCGTCTGGCATATCTACTTCCTCTGTATGCAAGTTCGCGCTAATTAGGTAGCAATACAACTTCAACGCTTTACGACTCCTTCTGTTTAAGGTAGTATATGTCAGAAAAATAAGTATGTCAAGTTTTTATGGGGTATTTTTAAAATTAATTTGTCAGATTATGACATTATCAGCATTCGTATTGAATGAGGTAACTTTGTCCTACTCAATTTCTCAGTTACTCTAATAAATAGAACAAAAGTTCTGCAAAGATGCAGACATTACTGGTAAGATAATAGTACAGAAGTTCTAGTAGCGAAGCTACCTTGTAGTAGTCAAGTTTAGAAGGGAGAGCAGAAAAATCTATGTCCAAAAGCCACAATAGTACTTTCTTACATATATTAGCCGCACAAGCCACCAACTGCTATAATGAGCAGCAGATAAACTCATCATTCTATGAGAAATGAAAGGAGACGGCTTATCTCGCAAGAGACATCTGCTAAGACAACAGCAACAGTTGCTCCCGTTAACGAAACTCAACCTGAAACATCCTATACTGCTACTACACAAAGCAGGAAAAAAATTTTCTCTATTATAAATAAAACATGGGGTGGTAGGACATTTCGCTTTAAGATCAGTAGTTTTCGCTTGGGTGACAATATCTCGATACGGCGCTTTAGTATTGTGGAGGCAGCATTACTTATTATTCTGGCAATGCTCGCTTCACATGTTCTTGGGGTCATACGCCAGACGCTTTTTAATGCAATGTTTGGTACAGGCCCTGCCGCAAATGCCTACTACGCTGCTTCACGGCTACCAGATGCGCTGTTCAATCTGATCACGGGTGGTGCGCTTACTCACGCGTTCATTCCTGTTTTTCTTTCCTATGAGAAAGATCATGGGCAGAGAGAGTCGTGGCGGCTGGCAAGCCTGATATTTAATATACTACTCGTTGTGCTAGCATTGTTGGCCCTGATCGGAGAACTCTTCACTCCCCAGTTTGTGAATACTCTTATTGTGCCGGGCTATTCACCCACTGAACAAGCGCTTACTACAAGTTTAACCAGAGTGATGCTTTTTCAGCCAGTTATTCTCGGACTAGGCACAATAGTTACCTCCATCTTGAACAGTAGGCGTCAGTTCTTGCTGCCCGCCGTCGCCGTTGCCATTTACAACTTTGGGCTTATTGGCGGCCTAGTAGTTTCGCTCATTGTGCCAAAAGTGGGCGTTTACGGTCCTACATATGGTTTGCTGGCGGCGTCATTGCTTCAGGTACTGATACAGGTACCAGCTCTACTGAAACAGGAAGTACAGTACTCGTTTCTGTGGAACCTGCGCCATCCAGGGTTGCACGAGTTGCTACGCCTACTCGGTCCGAATGTCCTAGGCGTTGCTACAGCTTCGGCAGGCATCGTAGTGGACACGGCCTTTGTCTCCTACTTTCCTGATCGTGCAAGTCTCGCGGCGTTACATAATGCGTCCTTGCTGCAAGCATTGCCTGTGCTCCTACTCTCACAAGCGATAGGACAAGCCCTCTTGCCCGATTTGACGGCACAAGCTACTTCTGGCCGTTACGTCCGCATGTGTCTAACGGGAATCAGAGTAATTGGAGTATCACTCTTACTCACTCTTCCCACCTCTGTAGCGCTCTGGCTGTTCGGTAAACCACTGATCCATCTCCTCTTCCAGCATGGTGCTTTCGATCAGCACTCGTCTGATCTGACGAATCTAGCACTGATCGGCTACGCGCTTGGTCTGCCAGCAGTAGTTGCAGTAGACTTAATTGCACGAGGCTTCTTCGCCCTCAAAGATACGCATACGCCGTTCTTTATCGGCCTGTTTTCTCTAGCAATGCGCTATGGACTGCTTCTTTTGCTACTGCATATGCTCAGCCAGCGCTTCATGATCTTATCAATTCCTCTGGCGACAGCGGGGGCCGGAACTACCGAGACGCTCTTGCTCGGTCTTATCCTCTTTTTCTTGCTGCGCGCTAGAGTCAAGGCAGATAAGGGAATGCAACGTTTACAGCGCCGACGTCTTAGTCAAGTCAATAACTCCAGTTAACGCCGCACTGGGCACAATGCCTAGCTGGGTGATCGCTCTCAAAGGCACGGCGGAAAGCTTCGTAGCGTTCACCACGCCAGATATCCTCAATCGGCTGCTGGAAGATATTGCCTAGCACACGCTCTTCTTTGTACTCTCTGGCACTCTTATGGCCGAAGGGAGCAAAGCAGCAGGAGAGCACGTTACCACTAGCAGTGATATAGGTCAAAGTGTAAGGGCGGCGACAGCCCGACCAAGGACGCTCACCAAAGTCACGAGTAATGCTTTCGAGCGGTGTAGCGGCACCAGCGGCATTGAAGGCAATATCACGCTCGCGGCATATCTGTTCACAGCGTCGTATAAGCTCAAGTTCCTCTTGCGCTGCCCGGCGAAATAGAGCCTGTTTGGCCGCCGCTAGCCCCTGTTCAAAGAAGACGAGGCGCTGCATATAGACCTCCTTGACTCCCGCGTCACTTGCCAGTTCAATGAGCTTGGGAAGTTCAGGCAGATTTTCACGCATCGCCGTAAACCAGAGTGAGACTGCTGGTTTTGTGGCATTCTGCACATTTTGTAGCTCTACAAAAGCACGAATATTGCGCCATATCTTGTCAAAGGCATCCACACCACGCACATGAGCATACATCTCACGTGTTGCTCCGTCCATCGAGAGCCGATACTCATCAAGTCCGGCATCGATGAGCGCCTGCCCTCGTTTCTCATTGAGCAGGATGCCGTTGGAATTAAAGAGTACATACGTTCCGCGCGCCTTGAGATAACGAATCATGTGTGGTAGCTCATTGTTTAGTAGTGGTTCGCCCAAGCCGTGCAACACAACACGCTCTAACACCGGAAACTGATCCACAATGTAACAGAACTGGTCATAGCCTAGGTCGCGGTCTTCCTCCCGCGAGAGCAGAGTGCGCGGGCACTGCTGGCACAGTTCGTTACAGCGGCTAGTCGGCTCAATGTAGATCGAGCGTGGCAGCGTCAGTACAGAGGTCTGCGTCATCGAACAAACTGCCTTTCTAAATGTGTTCACCTGTGAACACATCGTCGATTGCGGTGAACACATCCGCACACCGCATGGAGATCCGCTCCATGTGTGGCCTCAGCCAGGCAAAGTACCGCTTGAGGATATTGACCGCACTATTTTCATCACGGTCCATCACTAAGCGACATGCAGGACAGCGATACGTGCGTTTCCACAGTGGCATAGCTTGCTTCTGTCCACACCGACTACAGGTCTTCGACGTATCGCGTTCATCTAGGATGACCAGTTCTTTCCCGTAGAGCAGGCATTTGTACCTGAGCATCTGCACGAAGCTGTACAGTCCCCAATCGTTGAAGACTGCCCTATTCAGGCGCTTGTTTCTC
>JAFATZ010000435.1 GCA_019243675.1 Ktedonobacteraceae bacterium
ATCACCAATGGGCCTATGGCGCAAGATACTCTTCGGGGCAATCTTATCCTCGGTTGCTAAAACTGGCATGCTTAGGGTTCTCCTCTCTTCGCAGACGAAAGTTTGTGTTTGCTACAAAACAAAGGAAGAAATACGGCTTTATAGCCGGAGGTGTCCCCCATGGGCATGTATTGTAGGGTGACGACAAGGGTCACCCTGGTATGGGTACTACGAGACGTGCGGTAGGACAAGATGGTATCTTATGAAGGCTACAACTGAAGAAAACCGTTTAGCTCTGTATCGTTGTTACGAGATAATTATAGCAGGGAATGCGAGAAATTGCTAGGGGACTATAAGACATTTTCAGCGTCAAGAATATTTTACAAGTCGGCAGGCAGAGGAGCTTCAAATTCCATCATAGCCTCGGTGCGTGGATGGGTAAAGCACAACTGATAGGCATGCAGAAATTGCCTATGCAATGCACGTCCTGCTAGAGTACTCTTTGAGCCATAGGTGGGGTCTCCCAGAATAGGATGGCCTATCGCCTGTAAATGGACGCGTACCTGGTGAGTGCGCCCCGTCTCCAATTGTAGCAGCAAGAGCGTATGATGTGCGAAGCGTCGCAACACGCGAAAGTACGTACGTGCCTGCCTACTTTCCTTGACTGTAATTGCCATGCGCTGCCTGTGCCGTGGGTCGCGACCAATGGGAGCATCGATACTTCCCTGATCCAGTGACACAACACCCTCAACCAGTGCCAGATAGCGCTTGACAATCTTGTGCTGTTTCATCTGCTCCATGAACGCGTTGAGCGTAGCCGTGTTCTTTGCCACAATGAGCAGGCCAGAGGTATCTTTGTCTATGCGATGCACAATACCTGGGCGCATCTCGCTGCCCACCCTCTGCAACTCAGGATAGTGCGCTAGCAAGGCGTTTACCAGCGTATCGTCAGCGTGGCCAGGAGCAGGATGCACAACCATACCAGCCGCCTTATTGATGATCAGCAGGTCAGTATCCTCATAGACAACGTCCAGGGGAAGGAGCTGCGGCTTAGCGTTGCTCACTTGTGGAGCTTGCTCAAACACAGACACCTCATCATGCAATCGTAGTGCATAGCTTGCCTTGGACGGTCGTCCGTTGACCAGAACAGCCTCATCCTCGATGAGCTGTTGAATACGTGTGCGCGAGAGGTCAGTGAGTACTGAAGAGAGATAGCGGTCAAGACGTTGGCCCACGTTCTCTGCTTGTGCCTGCCACACGTGTTGGGTTGCGTTAGCATGCATGCTCAATCTCCAGAACGTCGTGCGCTACTCGTCTTTGAAAGCGGGGAAGACTGTGATGCTACAACGTCTGCGCTCTTTTCGGTACGGCCCGCACCACCGAAGAGCAGCAAGACGAAAAGCAAGACGACCCCAACCGAGATACACGCGTCTGCAACATTAAAAATAGCGAAGTAGAAATTGATCTGGGGAATGCGAAACGAAATAAAATCGACAACGAAGCCAGCATTGCGTGCTCTATCTATCAGATTGCCTAGCGCACCACCGATAATCATAGCAAAGACAAGTTTGTATAGCAGCAAACCCGTGTTTGCTATACGTATATAAAGGTAGACAACGACTCCAACAGCCGCAGCGATGAGTAGAGCGAGAAAGACTGTATTGGCAAATAGTCCAAAAGCGGCTCCGCTGTTGCGGATGTAGTAAATAACCACGTACTGCCCAAACAATGGCAGAGCAGGTTTTGTCCCAGGTGGACTTAAATACTGCACCACCAGCGACTTCGTCCATTGGTCAATAGCAACGATGGCAACGACAGTAAGCAATGCAAATGCGTCATAGAGACGAGCACGTCTGAGTAGCACAGTATATTCTTCTTTCTCTCTGATTTCTGCCATTGTACCATAGTTCTGAAGCAAAGGGCAGGACTATTTTTACATAATCCTGAACAAAGGGACAATAAATCTGTATTGCCCCCGCTGATATAATAGAATGGTAGTTCCTGATTGATGAGGAGTTTTTGATGGCGGAACAGTCACCTAACCAAGACGTAGCACCCGTAGTGGCAGATCAAGTACCTAGTGAAGAGGCACCTTCAACAACCGAAGCCCCTCCTACAGAAGACTTTGAAGCTGGTGTGCTAGCTCAACTAGACAGTCTTTATCGTACGGCATTGCGTATGACCAATCATCCCCAGGAAGCTGAGGACTTGGTCCAGGAGACGATGGTAAAGGCATTTCGCTTTGCTCACACCTACCAACCCGGCACCAATTTGCGTGCATGGCTCTTCCGCATCTTGAACACCTCTGCCATCAATCGTTATCGCAAACAGGCAACGCAGCCCTCGACGACATCGCTGCCCCAAGGGGAAGATTTTTATCTCTATAACCGCATCAAAGACCTGAGTGGAAGAGAATTGAGTCTGGGAGCCGAGGAAGAGGTATTGAGCAAGTATCTAGATGAGGACGTGTACAAGGCGCTCAACAGCCTGCCCCCCAACTTTCGCATGGCCGTCATTCTCGCCGATATCGAGGGCCTCTCCTATAAAGAGATAGCTAAGGC
>JAFATZ010000003.1 GCA_019243675.1 Ktedonobacteraceae bacterium
CATAACACGCCTGAAAACGATATACCTGCCTCAGTGGCTAACTCAAGTGACTCCAGAAAGACCTCATTGCTCACGCCAGCGCTCAGATAGATGAATGGAAGACGCGAGGCCTCTGCTGCTGCACGAAAGCACTGCTTCGCCTCTTCACGGCTATAAGCAATCTGACCACCTTTGTTGGCCTTCAAGCCTTCCACATAGGCCATGTTCACTGGGATCTCAACCTTGAGTACATCCACACCATAGCGGGGCTTGGAAAATTCATCCATGTATTCCTTGACCCTAATGGGCTTGATTTTGGCGAACTCAATGCTCTTCTCTTCACCAACTTTGTCGTCATAGGCAATAACCTCTAAGAAGAAGGGGACATCAACACCGGCACACTCGGCTCCAATGCGTTCAATGAAGGCATATTTGGTGTTTTGGATATGCTCATTGTCACTACTGTTGTAGTACATTAACACCTTAATGACATTAGCACCCGCTTCTACAAGTCGCCTCACTGACCATTCATCAAGTAGATCGGGCAGGCGTCCTTCGACACTTACATCGTAGCCTGTTTTTTCGTAGGCGAGAAATGCACCTGCGTCCTTTGCACGATGTTGCAAGGCTGCCAGACCATATTCGGGATCCAGCAGAATAGCACTAGCGTAGCGAGTAAGTACCTCTGTCACCTGTATTTTGAACTCGCTTAAGTCGCTGCTAGAAGCATCACTGCCCCTAGCCTTGGCGATGGCTTTTTTGAGGGAGCCACGCTGGTCCATAGCTGCTGCGGCAATAACTCCTCTTTCATCGGCAACGGCATTCATGCCATTGAATTTTCCACGCGAAACACGCATTCTGGCTTTTGTTTCCATCGGCTTCTTTCCTCCCTATTGTGTAGATACTGGTACTATTGTACGATGAGAAACACCGATTGCCCAAGGCAACCTCCTTTAGTAATCTTACCCATTTTTCCTATATCTATGCTAGTTTTTTCGCCACTGGCATTGCTCTAAGCAAGAGATAAACAGAGGTAACACGCTACCTCTCGCTTGTCTATACTCAATTGAAAAGTAGCACCACCGTTACTTTAGACACGTTGACACGTTGACACTTATGTAATGCTCAGTCCGCCCAAATAGTGCTATTCTTTGATACGGTGGCTAGAAACATAGGCGTTCATATCCACTGTATCCTAAAGAACCTATGAACTCCGTTTGCTTAGGAGGAAGTATTTATGAGTGTAGGCAATTTTGATTCTATCAGTCAGGCATTACTCGTACAGAAACAGCGTATGGATCAATTAGCGCAAGAAAATCATGAACTGCGCCGTCAAATGTCTGATCTGCTTGAGGCACGAGGTATCTTTGTGGAGATATGTGGCAGACGTTTTGCTCTGCAAGTAGATCAAGTGAGTATGCCTACCATAAACACTACCATCCTCACTCCTGCGCCACTTCCTGCGGTCGCAAAGCCGATGACATCCGTCTTACAGGCAACGTCATCAGACCAACCAGCCATTTCTGTAACAGAGGAAGTCACGTTAGCGGCGGAGGTTGACGAGACTCCCACAAACTCTCTACCCGAGCCAGCGCCTTCTACACTAGATATGCTAGATGACCAAGAGGCAAAACCCGCTCCGACGACGTTTCTTGAAGAGATGATGTTTGACGAGTTTGCTTTGGCCGCTACCATCCCAATAACAGCCTGGTCAGACCCGGTGAAAAAGCCAGAAGCTATTGACGAAGATAAGAAGGCAGCGCTACGCCGCGAATTGGTTGGCAGCTTCCTGCTGGAGTAAAATAGCCGCCCCTATGACTGCTTTTCTATAGTCAGCAATCTTCTATTACCTGATCAACACTACCTTTTGATTGCCTGATATGATAGTATCATTGTATGGTACATAATGACGCTTTTATTCATCAACTTGCTGAAAGTTCCGAGTATTTCCTTGCGTCATTGGGAAATCGTTGGCTGCATGTACAAGGCGTAGCTGAGAGAGCGCGTCAAATCAGTAAAGCATTTAACACAGATGATGCTATACATTTACTTGCTGCTGCCTACCTACATGACATCGGTTATGCTCCTACACTCAAAGACACAGGCTTTCATCCCATAGATGGTGCTTACTACGTGCGTTCCTTGGGCTACCATCGTCTAGCATCTCTAGTTGCACACCATTCTGAGTCACGTTTTGAAGCACGTTTACGAGGTCTTGAACATTTACTTGATGAGTTCCCTCGTGAACGCTCGGCTGTAGCAGATGCTCTGACTTACTGCGATCAGACGACAGGCCCAACAGGTCTACATGTCTCTCTCGAAGAGCGTGTAGCAGAGATTTTTCATCGCTATGGTGAGTCAGACAGAGTTTCTCAAGCACTTCGTCAAGCACTTCCATACCTCTCTCTTGCTGTAGCACGTACTCAATGGAGGTTACGTATGCGGGGAGTGACAGTAGCTACTAGCTAATGACTGGTTGTAGCCGATGCTCTAAATAGTCCTTGATGCGCAATCGTATAGATGGATGCATAGCGAGTTGCTCTATCTGTTGTGGGGAGAAAAATGCTAATTCTAAGGATTCCTCGCTTATCTGTAGCTTGCCACCTGTAACTTTGCATGCGAAGCAAATAGAAAATTCTTGCCTTACCTCGCCGTCTAAGTACTCGATAACATGCTTCGGATCTGAGTAGATACCCACAAGAGACTCTAGTACTACTTCTAGCCCTGTCTCTTCTTTCACCTCACGTCGAACACTCTCGCCAATGCCTTCTCCGGTCTCCATCGTTCCACCCGGTAAGGCCCATGTCTTGTTGTCGCTACGCCGATGCAACAAAATCTTTCCTTCATCATTTTCAATTACAGCCGATGTTGCTGGAACAATTCTATTTGCCTTGGGCGCATGTGGGTTGTTGAAGTGATCGATTCGTGTCATATGTTCCTCGAAAAATTGCGAAATTTACTCGTTTAAGACGGCAGCATGCGATGGTATAGGGATTGTTGTTGCCCAGAGCCTCTCAAAATGGGTTGCAAAGTTTTCAAATATCCCACGTGGTCCCAAACGGCGCAGATGAAGGAGAGGCGCTTTTGAGCCGTGCAAGCCATAAAGGTGAGGAGTGACAAACATCTCGTTATCACAACGAAAAATAGAGTTGTAAAGGGGTGCGGTGTGATAGTTTATCTCAATATTGTTGTGGTTGTGAAGATCACGAAAATGATAGAGAGTTGTTCTGATGCGTGCAGGAAGCGTACCTCCTAATCGCTCCCCCGCGTCGCGCCTCCGAACATCCTCCGAAGATGGATCGGCAAGAGCGATCCGTACTTCACAGGATGCTTGAGCTTTTTCTCTAAGCAGATCTACAAGATAAGGATGTTGTTCGGGCAAGAAGAGCATAGCATAACCGAGTAGGTCAATCTGCTCTTTTGCCCGTAAGAAGAGTTGCCACCATGCATGAGCTAGCACATCAGAGCGATGAGCATACGCAGCGACAACCTCAGACGTATGTGCAGTAGCGGGGATGACATTCTCATCTGCTGGCCAAAGAAAATCTTCATGCTCCTTGAGCAATTCTGCTACCTTCCACCGATGACGAGCGTGTGGGACACGCCCATTCAACCAGCGTTGCACTGTTTTAGGGTCAACATTG
>JAFATZ010000006.1 GCA_019243675.1 Ktedonobacteraceae bacterium
AGTTATCGCCGTTGTAGCAACAGTAGCATTTTCGTTTGCAGTTACATTTCTCTTGCTCAAGCTTCTCTCCCTCATCGGACTGCGGGTCACCAGCAGAGAAGAGGCGCTCGGACTTGATCTCGCAGTGCATGGAGAGGAGGGATACCGTATCTCACCTAAGGAAGAAATGCCAGAACCTGATGTACCGATGCGTACGCAAGAAGCTCCAGTCTAGAGGAAGCGAGAGAGAGATCCAAAACAGATAACCGTCGAGGAAAGCCCTTCACAACAGAAGAGATGTGGAGGGCTTTCTTGAGTTTCTGTTGCAAAACGTAAAATTTGTATGGTATGCACGATAAAAGGTCATCTATCTTCTTATAGTTTGCCTATACCATTGTTCTAGTAGAGTTTCTATACTTTACAAATGAAGAGTTAGCACAAAGCGCGCACGTGTGACGTTTTCCTCAAAAGCCAAGAGAGCTATGATGTGGTAATGGTGCCATAGCCTATTGAGATTCTTAATAACGTACGAGAAGGGACTACTACATGGCAGCTCAAGACGCTAGTGAAGTCAAAATGGTACCCACTCTGGGCCTCACCGGAGTCACCATCAACGCGATGGCGCTGATTGCGCCCGGAGCCTTCCTCTGGACCACCTACCAATTGCAAGCCGCCCCAGCATCTGCACTGAATATGTGGGCGGCTGTCTTCGTCGCTACTGCTATTGCTATGCTGACAGCAGTAGCGTATGCGCAACTTGCCAATCGCTATCCAGAAGCGGGAGCAGGCAGTTCTTACTACTTTGCTGAAGCTTCCATTCTGCAGCGGGAAGAACACCGTCACTTCAAGTTTGCCCGTTTAAGTAAGTTTATCGTAGGTTGGGCCTCGCACCTGTACTATTGGATTTACCCAGGTGTGATGGTCGCATTCATGGGTCTGATTATCTCCTATATCATCCAGACCTTCGTCCCGAGCTTTGGTGCGCCGTGGCAGGAGGTCATTGTCTGTATTCTATTCGCCGCTATTGTAGGCTCTATTGCTTACATCGGCGTGACTGGCTCTACTGTTGCTAACATCGTCATTAATGTTATCCAGATTCTCGCTCTGGTTACTTTCTCTGTTCTAGCTATTGTCTACCGTGCTTTGCATCCCAACGTTCACTACCTCCATCCTAGTGCGCTAAGCGTGATTTTGCCGCACGATCTAAGCGGGCTGATCTTCCAATCGACGATCGCCATCCTACTTGTCGTTGGTTTTGAGTCGGCTACTGCTCTAGCAGCAGAGGCAAAGAATCCTCAGCGCGACATTCCACGTGGCGTGCTACTTTCACTGGTGATTCAGGCAGTGGTCTTCTACTTCCTAGAATACTTTGCGGCAAACTTCTTCATTAATACTGGCTATACATCTGGATCAGGAAAGACTCTGCTCAGTGGCTTTGCAGCGGCTAGTGCCTCTGGTGCTCCGATTGGCGATATGGCCAAGATCATTGGTGATAGCCTGCTTGGCGGCAATGGCACTCTGCTTGCCACCGTCATTGCTCTGACCGTCGTTATTGCCTTGATCGGTACCGCACTCTCTTGCCTAAATACAGGTGTGCGCGTCACCTACGCGATGGGCAAAGATACCGAGTTACCTATAGTCTTCGGTTTCCTGCACGGCAAGTATCGCACGCCTCACGTAGGCGTGATCGTGTTAACGGTGCTCTCTGCCATTATCGGTTCGTACGGAGTGATCAACATTGATCACCTGACACAGGTGACACTGGTCTCTAACATCGGAACTTTCCTGCTCTACGGCATGACCTGCCTCATTTGCATCATTGCTTTCGCAGGAATTGCGGCGCGTAACGTTTTCACGACGGTACTTGCTCCTGCTCTAGGGGCAATACTTAATGTAGCAATGCTTCTAGGTGTGCTCTACTTCGCCTTTGCTGGAGGAGGTTCAGGACAAACTGATACACTTGTCGCTCTCGTCTTCTGCCTTGCTTGGTTGGTTATCGGTTTCGGTTACCTGTATATTCGCAAGTGGAGGACAGGTGAGCCTATCTTACATCCAGAGGATCACAAAGACAAAGTAGGATTGCCAAGCGAGATGGTTCCCAATTAAAACTTTGTGACTTTTGTCTCTGGTGCCTATGCCTCTGGTATGTTATACTAGAGGCATAGATTAGTGTCGCCTGAAATTGGAAGAGCGCCTAGATTATATGACGACAACTTATACACCAGGCACAAAGGTCGATCATTACGAGATTATCTGCATGATTGGGCATGGAGGCATGAACCGCGTTTACCTTGCCCGCGACGTCGAGAACCAGCAGCAAGTAGTACTGAAAATCCCTAACGACGATTTAATCGGTAATATTGCTGTCTTTGAACGGTATCAACGTGAATCCGAGATTGGTAGTCGCATCAACCATCCTCATGTGCAACATCTGCTCAACGTAGATGAAAAGCGCAGTGATCAGTATCTCGTTATGGAGTATATTCAGGGGCGTACCCTGCGTGAAGTGCTGGAAGAACATGCACCTGCATTGCTGCCACTCGACGAAGTGCTACGCATTACCAAGCAAATCTGTGATGCCCTGGCCTATTGCCATGAACATGGGGTTTTTCACCGCGATATCAAGCCCGAGAATATCATGATTTTAGAGAACGGTGACGTCAAGATCATCGATTTTGGCGTTGCCCTGTTAGAGGGCGCGCGACGGGTTACTTGGCGCGGTCTCTCGGGCACTGTTGGCACTCCTGACTATATGTCTCCTGAGCAACTGCGCGGTGAGCGTGGTGCGGCTGGCTCTGATATCTATGCCGTTGGCATTATGCTCTATGAGATGCTCTGTGGACATACCCCATTTGAGGGGGAGAATGTTTTCGCTGTAATGAACATGCATGTCTCGCAAGATCCGCCCTCAATTCTCCAGTGTAATCCAGACATTTCGTCTGAACTGGCTACCGTGGTCATGCACGCTATTCGCCGCGATCCAGACAAGCGCTATAAATCTATGCGTGCTATGATCCACGATCTGCAGAACTTAGAACACGTGAAACCTATACATTATCATCCTGATGCACCGAGTTCAAGTCTCAAAAGCCGTCAGGCAGTACTAGCAACGCTCATTATTATGGTAATCATTATTGGTGCTTTTATGCTTGGGCTTCTTGCACAATCATTGCATCACGTCGTTCATTAGCTCAATATAGCCAAGATATCCATAGAACCACGTCTCTTGTGTATACTCAACGCTTGCTTTGTTTTACTCAGAAGTGCTATACTATATGTTAACCATGGGTGAAGTAGCCCGTTTCAAAATGAGCTATGCTGCTCTCCTGATGCAATGCTGTCTTAGTTGCGCAGCCCTTCCAAACGTAGGGAAACGTTAGGCTCCTCGCGCTGCACATCTCCTATTATCAAAAGTTTTCAGGGACTACACAGAGTTGTGTCCCCAAGCACATAACAACGTCTTCGACGAACGTTGGTTGATCGTCGTTTTGTGGCTCCGTTGTAGGTGCCTCTATTATGTTGCGTTCGTTTTTCCGAGGAGAGCAATTCATGCACACAATGCATATGCACGACATCTCTGCTTATCCACTCTATGAAAGTCGCTGGGAACATGATGCCTGTGGCATGGGATTTCTAGCGCGTGTCTCTGGCGAGCCGAGCCACTTCATTGTACAAACAGCCCTTGATGCGCTTGCTCGTCTCACTCATCGCGGCGCACAGGGTGCTGACGCAGAAACTTACGATGGTGCCGGTATCCTTACGCAAATTCCAAAGGCGTTGTTCCAGCAAGAGCTACAACAACAAATTGCACAATCCGATCTTGCAGTTGGCATGATCTTTCTTCCTTCTCAACAACGAGCGCCCGCCACTTATGCAGCGAGTCGCCGCATTATAGAAGACGTGCTTGCCTCGCTCGGACTGGTGTTTCTAGGTTGGCGCGTTCCTCCTATCGACTACACAGTGCTTGGAGCCCAGGCTCACGAGACAACACCAACTATTGTGCAAGTGCTCCTTTCTCGTCCGTCTCAACTTGCCTCGGATCAGTACGAGAGAACCCTCTATCTAGCCCGACGCATGATCGAGCAGCGTCTACAAGAGGCGGATATACACGACTGCTATATCGCCTCACTCTCGCACACGACGATTGTCTACAAGGGCCTACTCGCCCCCAACGAGCTAGCGCGGTTCTATCTTGATCTTGTCAATCCGCTCTACAAGAGCGCTATCGCCGTCTTCCACCAGCGCTACAGTACAAATACGCTTCCAGCTTGGCCGCTCGCCCAGCCTATGCGCTTGCTGGCTCACAATGGTGAAATCAATACGCTACGTGGTAATCAAAACTGGATGCAAGCGCGTGAGCGTTCATTCTTCTCACCGTTATGGGGGGACGACCTTAAGCACCTCGTGCCAGTTCTCGATCCACATGCTAGCGACTCCGCGTGTCTGGATAATGCATTAGAACTGCTGGCCCATTCTGGTCGCGACACACTACATAGCATGCAGATGCTTGTCCCACCAGCATGGGAAAACGACCCAGAGATGGATGAAATGCAACGGGCTTGGTGTGAGTATCATGCCGGTTTCATGGAGCCTTGGGATGGGCCGGCTGCTCTCGTCTTTAGCGATGGCCGCGTTGTTGGCGCTGCTCTTGACCGCAACGGCTTACGACCAGCACGCTATACACTCACCACAGACGGCTTGCTCATTGTTGCCTCCGAGACGGGTGTTGTTCCTCTGCCTGCTCAGCAGATAGCTGAAAAGGGGCGACTGGGACCTGGCCAGATGATCGCCGCCGATGTGGAGCGAGGGGTTGTGCTGTATGACAATGATATTAAGACTATCTTGGCGCAGCGCCAACCCTATCAACAGTGGATTGAACAGCATCTTACCCGTTTCGCACCTCTGCGGAGTGTAGCTCCAGAGCCAAGCAAGCCGCTAGAGGCTACTACACTCTTCTCTTGGCAGCAGCTCTTTGGCTATACCCACGAGGATGTCGAGTTCGTGCTGCGTCCTATACTCTCCGAGAACAAAGACCCTGTGTGGAGCATGGGAGACGATGCTCCCTTGGCCGCGCTCTCTGCACGCCCGCGCTTGCTTGCCGACTACTTTCACCAGCGTTTTGCCCAGGTGACCAATCCCCCGATTGATCCGTTGCGTGAGCGCTGTGTTGTGTCGCTCAGTTCGTACCTTGGGCGCAGCCAGAGCTTGCTTACTGAAACACCGTTGCATGCTCAGCTCATCCATCTTGAGAGTCCGCTTTTGACGGAGAGCCAGTTAGAGATGCTGCTTCAGCTAAACACAACTACACAATTCCGTGTACAGGCGCTCGGCGTAACTTTCGACATGACACTGGGCTTGGCAGGTTTCGAGCAGGCTCTAGACCGTCTGGAGCAAGATGCGCTCTCTGCCGTCGAACAGGGCACGACACTGCTGGTACTCAGTGATCGCGATGCAAGTCCTGCTCGCGCACCTATACCTATGCTTATTGCGGTTGGAGCCATCCATCGTGCATTAATTCGCGAGGGTTTGCGCACCTGCACATCTCTTATCTGTGAGACAGGGTCAGAATGGGATGTACATCAGATTGCGCTGTTGCTTGGTTACGGTGCCCAGGCGATCGTGCCCTTCCTAGCTTTTGAAACTGTTCGTTCGCTGGCTGGAGAGCGTCACCTTGAGCATCTCAACAAAAAGCAAGCCGTTGCACGCTATATCCATGTGGTCGAGGATGGTCTGTGCAAAGTTATGGCACGCATGGGGATATCTACCATCTGCAACATCATTGGCGCAGGGCAATTCGAGGCAGTGGGTCTCGACCCCGCATTCGTCGAGCGCTGCTTTGCAGGATCGGCTGCTCACCCTGGTAAGCTCACACTTCAGCATGTTGCCCAACAGGTAGTCGATCATTGCCAGACCCTGCTAGCTGCAGGGGAACAGACGGTAACTGATACCAGCCCGCGCAGACGCAAGTTAATTGATCTTGGGCGTATCCGCTTCCGCCGAGATGCCGAGTATCATGCCTTCAATCCGTTTATCGTTCGTGCTCTACAAAAAGCAGCGCAGAGCGGTGACATGGAAGACTATCGCCAGTTTACCTCCCTCGTCTATAACCGTCCACCCACCGCTTTGCGCGATCTGTTCTCCTTTGCTCCTATGTCGCCTATTCCACTGGAGCAAGTTGAGCCGATGGAATCCATCCGTGCGCGCTTCGTCATCTCCGCTATGTCCCTTGGTGCCCTCAGTCCGGAGACGCACCGCACTATTGCCGCGGCCATGAATAGTATTGGTGGCCGCAATAACACAGGTGAAGGCGGCGAGGATGCCGATTGGTATCACGAAACCTTCGAGGGCATTCCCTTGAGCAGCAAGATCAAGCAAGTCGCCTCGGGGCGTTTCGGCGTCACGACAGAGTATCTGGTCCGTGCCGAAGAGATTGAGATCAAGATAGCACAGGGTTCCAAGCCGGGTGAAGGTGGGCAGTTGCCGCCTAGTAAAGTGACCCCGTTTATTGCTAAGCTCCGTCACACCATGCCTGGCATTCCGCTTATCTCGCCGCCTCCCCATCACGATATCTATAGCATTGAAGATATCGCGCAACTGATTTATGACCTACACCAAGTCAATTCTAGCGCGCGTGTCGGTGTCAAGCTCGTATCAAGCATTGGTGTGGGTACAATTGCGGCTGGCGTTGCCAAAGGCCATGCCGATTATGTGCTCATTAGCGGCCATGATGGCGGTACGGGTGCTTCACCGTTGCAATCTATCAAACATGCTGGTATCCCATGGGAACGCGGATTGGCAGAGACGCAACAAACCCTGTTGCGCAATGGGCTACGCAAGCGGGTCAAGGTGCGTGTGGACGGCGGCCTCAAGACTGGGCGTGATGTCATCATCGGGGCATTACTTGGTGCCGAGGAGTTCGGCTTTGGCACTGCCTCCCTCGTCGCTCTTGGTTGTGACATGGCGCGTCAATGTCACCTCAACACCTGTCCTACAGGCATTGCGACGCAGCGCGAAGACCTGCGCGCCAAGTTCACTGGCAGAGCACAATACCTCATCAATTATCTGACGCTCATTGCCGAAGAGGTACGCGAGTATATGGCCCAGCTTGGCTTTGCCCACCTCGACGATCTCATCGGACGTGCTGATCTGCTACAGCATAACAGCGATGTCGGTATAGAACTGGGTGCTCTGCTCGTATCTATGCCTGGTACCTCGGTTCCTGGTGCGCATGTCACCCTGCCACAATCTCAGGTTGCTGAGCAACTGCTGAGTGAGGCGGAACAAGCCCTCAATGGTGAGCGTAGCGTTTTGACACAGCATACCATCCACAATGATGATCGCTCCGTTGGTGCCAGTCTTGCTGGCGAGATAGGACGGCGCTACGGCAACGTGGGCCTGCCTGGTGTCAGCATTACCTGCACCTTCCAGGGTGCAGCGGGTCAAAGCTTCGGTGCCTACTGCCTGCCCGGCATGCGCCTGATTCTCACTGGCGATGCCAACGACTATGTCGGCAAAAGCATGACTGGCGGACAGATTATTATCACGCCGCCACCCGATGCATCATTCGCGTCGCAGGACAATATTATCATAGGCAATACCGTCCTGTATGGTGCCACTGGTGGACAACTCTTTGCGGCTGGGCGTGCTGGCGAACGTTTTGCCGTGCGCAACAGTGGAGCGCTCGCAGTCGTTGAGGGAGTTGGCGATCACGGCTGTGAGTACATGACCAACGGCCTAGTTGTTGTGCTAGGCGAAACGGGTCAGAACTTTGGTGCAGGCATGTCTGCTGGCATTGCCTACGTCTTCGACCCTGACGCTGTCTTCCCTATGCGCTGTAATACGGAGCTAGTCGAGCTGCAACGCCTTGAAGATGCGGGCGAAAGCGAGGCATTGCGCACCATCATCGGTTGGCATGTGAAAAGGACGCATAGCAAACATGCCATGCACATTCTCAATGAGTGGGAGCATGCGCGTCATGCCTTCTGGCGCGTCCATCCTAGATCGTCAGCTATCTCTGCCTGCGACTTCGTAGACACCAACGAGTACGACGCCGAACTGCTACGAGCGTCGCATTCCTAAACAGAGCTTTCGCAAGAGGAGTTCAAAAGGGTCGCAACCCCTTTGAACTCCTCTTGTTTCCTTCGTATCTATCCCTATTAAGCTGCAAAGTTTTTTAGCAGCCAGGGTGCGTTAGCTTCATGGCAAAGTCGATAAAGTAGCGTATAGCTTGCGGATTAGCTAGGGCATCCACACTGACTGCCTTCTCTACGGGAACGCCTAAGAGCAGCTTCTTCACTGGCACTTCCAGCTTTTTACCGCTTAGGGTGCGCGGAATCGCTGCAACTGCGTGTATCTCATCGGGCACATGGTGTGGAGAAATACTCTTGCGCAGCGCAGCCTTTATTTGTTCCTTAAGCGCATCATCCAAGACGACGCCTTCTTTGAGCACGACGAACAGCGGCATGAAGTAGTTGCCACCAGGCTGCTCGACACCGATAATTAAGCTATCGAGTACTTGTGGGAAGTCCTCGACTACGCGATAGATTTCACTGCTGCCCATGCGTATGCCCATACGATTGATAGTGGAGTCAGAACGTCCGTAGATAATAGCACTACCACTATTAGTAATCTTGATCCAGTCGCCATGCCGCCAGATGGCTGGATACATGTCGAAGTAGCTCTCCTTGTAGCATTTGCCCTCGGGGTCGTTCCACAGATACAAGGGCATGCTGGGCATCGGTTCAGTCAGCACCAACTCACCCACCTCATTGATGAGCGAGCGACCCTGTTCGTCAAACGCCTCCACTTTAGCGCCAAGACCACAACACTGCAGTTCTCCTGCATAGACAGGCAACAGTATGCAACCTCCCACAAAGGCGGAGCATACATCGGTGCCGCCACTTACAGAGCCAAGCCACACATCTTTCTTGACGTGATCATATACCCAACGAAAGCCCTCCGGCGGTAGAGGCGAGCCAGTAGAGCCGATGCCCTTTAGGCTGCTCAAGTCATACATTTTACTGGGTGCAACGCCCGACTTCATACACACGGCGATATAGGCTGCGGCTGTGCCGAAGAACGTCATGCGCGTATCCTGAGCGAATTTCCAGAGCGCGCCAATATCAGGATAAGCTGGACTGCCATCGTAGGCCAGCACAGTAGAGCCGACCAGTAGACCGCTGATGAGCAAATTCCACATCATCCAACCTGTCGTCGTGAACCAGAAAAATCTATCTCCCGCTTTCAGGTCCATCTCCAGGGAGAGCGCCTTGAGGTGCTCAAGCAGAATGCCACCCTGTCCCTGTACAATTGCTTTGGGCAGGCCAGTGGTACCCGAAGAATAGAGCACCCACAGAGGATGATCGAAAGGCACTTGCTCGAAGGTCAGCTCACCCTTGTTGCCTAACAGTTCCTCCCACTGCACCACATTGGTAAGCTGACCCGGTTCGAACGTGCCGCAGAGGTAGGGGAGGAGTACGGTTTTGCGCAACGTAGGCAGTTCCTTCTGGATGTCAGCCACCACGGGCATTCTATCGCAGGCTTTGCCATTGTACTGATAACCATCTATGGCGAACAGCAGCGACGGCTCAATCTGCTTAAAGCGGTCAATCACACTGCGGGTACCGAAGTCGGGCGAGCAGCTCGACCATATAGCTCCCATGCTAGCACAGGCTAGAAAGGCAATGAGCGTCTCAGGAATATGCGGCATGTAAGCGACGACTCTATCGCCACGCTTCACTCCCATGCCACGTAGCGCGCTGGCTACCGCGCTCACCTTTTGATACAACTCGTGCCATGACACCACTCGCATCTGTTCTCGCTCAGAGCGGAATAGCATGGCAGGACGATCTGGCGAGGCCATGCGAAACACATGCTCCGCGTAGTTGAGTGTAGCCCCCTGGAACCACAGCGCGCCAGGCATCTTCCTCTCCGACAACACGTGCGTATAGGGCTGCGCTGCCTTAATGTGGAAGTAGTCCCAGATCGAGGCCCAGAAATCTTCAAGATGAGTCACCGACCACAGCCATAACGCCTGTCGGGAGTCAAAGTGCAAACCTTTCTCGCGTCCAAGCCACTGCATATAGTGAGTGATATTTGCTTGCTGCTTTACCTGCTCTGGGGCTTCCCAGAGGGGGACCGGAACTGTATCTTCAAAGAGTGTGGACATGCTCTGCTCTCCTTGCGCATTAGGTTATGTTACAATGTCTACAAAGGGCTATGGTACGATGCATAGCTTCTATGTGTGAGTTTTCCCTTATTTGGCAGTCTATTCCAAAAAGCATGCAAGCGTCAACGTAGGCAACAGGACTTATACATTCTCATTTTGTTTAAGGAAAGAAGCAGCTTCGATGAGTGAACGAAAAGACAGCTCTTTTACGAACGAGGATGGTCAAGAACGATATAGCATTAACAGTACGCCAGATACACAGCATGCCCACAAAACGCTCGACGAGGACGATTTCTTAGTACCTGGCCGCATCGAAGAGTGTGAGGGCAGCATACCC
>JAFATZ010000146.1 GCA_019243675.1 Ktedonobacteraceae bacterium
ACTTCGGCTTCATCACGTGCATTCTGTGGCATCTGGCGCATCGTGACTGCTGCCCCTAGCATCGGTATGAAGATCATGCCGCCGATAGGAATGCCCTTGAGCTTCATCACCAATGCATGACCCATTTCATGCAGGAAGAGCAATGCCACAAGCCCTATAGCGAAAGGCCAACCGAAAAAGAGCGAGTACACAACGATTGATACCAGGGCTGTAATACCGGCAAAACCAAACTTGGCAATAAACAAGAGCCATTTGAGATTGAGCAAGAAGAACAAGATAGCTTTCAGCTTCAGCAAGAGCGTTCCTATTGCAATGCCGATACCACCAAGCTTGGCTAACCCCTTGCGTTTGCCTGCTCTCTCAGAACTGCCGCGTGCTGCTGCCTCGCGTTGCTCAGCGCCCGCGTCCCTCGTGTAGCCCTCTATGCTCTTCGGACCACGATACTCCCCTCCTGCATCGTAACCTGCAACCTCGGCACCGCTTACAGTGGCGGCGTAGTCTGGGGACAGTGGATACGGTCCAATTGAGTGATTGGGAGGTGGAGTTTGCGATGTTGGCACCTCATCCTGTGAGTAGTAGTCAGGATGAAGGTAGTCTCTATCGCGAGACGGGTCGCCGTACTCGGGAAAATCATCTGAGTTCTGGTACACAATCTGCCTCAATTCCGCGAGGTCAAACGCATTTTACTATATTACGTAATAATTGAGTTGGAGGTTGCGAGTGAGGGATGTTATCCCTCAAGCGTCAGGCGCAAAAGGTTGAGGGCAGCTAACACAGAGTAGCGCTTGTTGTCGTCGCGGCTGCCACGCCACATAGGCGCTTTACTGGTAACGACGCCTGCTGGCCCCTCGATGGCGATATAGACAGTGCCCACGGGCTTACCTTCCTGCAGGTCTGGGCCAGCAATACCCGTGATGCCTACGCCGAAGTCAGCAGCAAGGCGCTGGCGTACTGCGCGAGCCATTGCAACTGCTGTCTGCTCGCTGACTGCACCGAATTCATCCAGTATTGCTCTTGGTACTCCCATCTGGGCTTTGAGTTCCGTGGCGTATGTCACCAGGCCACCAATGAAATAGGCTGAACTGCCCGCAACATCTGAGATGGTGCTGGAAAGCAATCCGCCCGTGAGAGATTCCATCACCGCTACGGTTTGTTTGCGTTCTTTGAGCAACCTACCCACGACACTCTGCAGGGTATCTTTGTCAACCCCGAAGACATAACGTCCTAATAGTGGCCTGACCTGCGTCTCCATCTCCATTACCTGTCGCTCGGCCTCTTCTCGTGTTGCGGCCTTGGCAGTGATCCGCACATCGACGGCATCGGACTTGGCATAGGTAGCGATGGTAGGGTTTGTGCTGTGCAGTAATGGCTTGATGCGCTCCTCAATGCTAGACTCACCGAGGCCAGAGACGCGTAGTAAACGTGTGAAGATGATGCCTCCCACATAAGGACTGAGTGCTGGAACCACCTCGTTCTCCCACATGCGCTTCATTTCTTTGGGCACGCCAGGCATAGCTACGAGAATATGGTTGTCCTTCTCAACCCACCAACCGGGGGCTGTACCGATTGGATTGGGCAATGCCCGAGCCGAAGGAATCAACGTGGCTTGCTTGATGTTAGGCTCGGGCATGGATATATGGGCATTGGCAAACTGCGCACGTAGATGAGCCTCTAGTGCAGGGTCGACCTGCATGCTCTCACCTACTAATGTACTGATGGACTCGCGAGCAAGATCATCCTCGGTTGGGCCTAGCCCACCTGTCATGATAACCAGATCAGAGCGCTGCCAAGCACGTTCTAGCGTCTCTACAATACGCTCCTGATTGTCGCCCACCTGGGAGACAAAATACAGGTCGATACCTAGAGCTGCTAGGCTTTGTGCAAGATAGGTCGCATTGGTATCGGTGATGTGACCCAATAATAACTCGGTGCCACATGAAAGGATTTCGGCTATCATAGTGTTTAACGCTCTTTTGCGCTCAACGTGGCACGCAAAGCTTGCGCTGCCTCGACCATATGGATGAGCGCAGGTTGCACTTCTTCCCAACGCCGCGTCTTCAGCCCGCAGTCGGGATTCACCCACAGTTGATCGGGTGAAAGCACTTGCAGCGCTTTGCGCAGCAGGTCTTCAATCTCCTGCCGACTCGGTACGCGGGGCGAGTGGATATCGTAGACGCCTGGACCGATTTCATTGGGGTAGCGATAGTCTACAAATGCTGTGAGCAGATCCATTTGCGAGCGAGAAGACTCAATTGAAATTACATCTGCATCCATTTGCGCGATAGCTTCAATGATATCGTTGAACTCAGAATAACACATATGGGTGTGGATTTGTGTCTCATCCTGCACATCGGCGCAAGCGAGCCGGAAACAGTTCACCGCCCACGTGAGATACTCATTCCAATCGTCGTGGTGCAAAGGCAGTCCTTCGCGCATGGCAGGTTCATCAATCTGGATGACCCTAATGCCAGCCGCTTCGAGACCCAGAACCTCGTCATGGATGGCAAGAGCGATTTGCTGGCACGTGTGAGAACGAGGCTGATCGTTGCGCACGAAGGACCATTGTAAAATGGTGACTGGGCCTGTCAGCATGCCTTTGACTGGTTTAGAGGTCAGTGACTGGGCAAAGCGTGACCAATGTACAGTCATTGGCTGTAGTCGAGAAACATCGCCGTAGATAATGGGTGGTCGCACACAGCGTGAGCCGTAGCTCTGAACCCAGCCGTTTTGGGTAAAGAGCACACCGGAGAACTGCTGGCCGAAATACTCTACCATGTCACTGCGTTCGGACTCACCATGCACCAGTACATCAAGCCCGATTTCTTCTTGGAAGCGGATCGTTGCCTTGATCTCTTCTCTCAGAAAGGCTTCGTACTCGGCAGCACTGATCTTTGCGGCCAGATAGTCTGCACGTCGAGCGCGGATCTCCTTGGTTTGCGGAAATGAGCCGATGGTAGTTGTCGGGAAGAGAGGCAGTTTGAGATGGTGCCTCTGAATATTTCTACGTTGTCCATAGGGACTTTGTCGTTGCAATGACTTGCCACTGATGGCCTCCATGCGCTCTTGCACAGCTTTATTGTGAATGCGGGGTGAGCTTCGTCTGTGCTCGAACATGGCTTTATTTGCTTGCAGCTCAGATGCTACAACGTCAGCGCCTTCATTTACAGCACGGGTCAGCAGTACAATCTCCTCCACCTTTTGGCGAGCAAAGGCAATCCACGAATGCAGCTCTTTGTCCAGCTTGGTTTCCATCTCCAGATCAACCGGAGAATGCAGTAGAGAGCAGGAAGGGGCAATAAAGACCCTATCCGAACCGAGGGCTTGCACAGCCTGCTCAATGAGGGCGAGAGCTTGCTGCAGCTCAGTACGCCACACATTGCGCCCATCAACGACTCCTAGTGAAAGGCTGAGGTGTGAGGGCAGGATTGCTAAGGCCTGTGCCAGTTGCTCTGGCGCACGCACAAGGTCTAGGTGGATAGCAGCAACCGGAAGATGAACTGCCGTAGAGAGATTATTGCGCAGGTCTGCAAAGTACGTCGCCAATAAGATACGTAGTTGTGGTACGGCTGTTGCCAGTCGCTGGTATGCTACCTGAAAAGCGTTTTGTGCTTGTGCGTCGAGGTCAAGCACAAGACAAGGCTCGTCGATCTGTACCCAGTCGGCACCCACCTCAGCTAGACTACGCAGCATCTCTTCATAGATGGGTAGTAGCCCATCGAGTAGCGTGAGTGGCTGGAACTGATCCTGATGGGATTTACCGAGCAGCAGAAACGAGACAGGCCCCAGAAGCACGGGACGGGTATGAATGCCCAGCGCCTTTGCTTCTACAAACTCGTCGATCAGCTTTCTAGAAGAGAGGCGAAACTGTTGCCCTTGCTCGAACTCGGGAACAATGTAATGGTAGTTCGTGTCGAACCATTTCGTCATCTCCATAGCAGGGGTAGCGGCAAGACGTTTGGTGCCATTGCCGGAGGATTGTTTCTCCGGCACTCCGCGCGCCATAGCAAAGTAGGTCTGTGTATCGACCGTTGCATCTGCCCAGTCATAGCGCGCTGGCACTGCTCCAACCATTGCTACCGTATCAAGTACGTGGTCGTACAGTGAGAAATCGCCACAGGGAATGTGATCAAGACCAAGTCGCTGTTGCAGCAACCAGTTGTCTCGTCGCAATTGGCGAACCTGTTCAAGTAAATCGGCTTCACTTAGGGTACCGGACCAGTAACTTTCCAGCGCCTTCTTGAGTTCGCGCCTAGGGCCAATACGCGGATAACCTAGATTAGTTGCAATAACCATACATTCATTCCTTTCATCACTAACTGAAAAATTACTTACTCCCAAGTGAGTCTCCCAGTTTGGTACTCCGTCACTCGCATTTCAAAGAAATTCTTCTCTTTTCGCAAATCAATGATCTCACTCATCCAAGGGAATGGGTTGCTTGATCCATACACTGCCTCTAAATGAATGCTTTTCAAACGGCGATCAGCAACATACTCAAGGTAGGTTTTGATCGTGTCCGC
>JAFATZ010000084.1 GCA_019243675.1 Ktedonobacteraceae bacterium
TCAATTAGGGTGCAATTAAGATAACATGCTGTGAGGAATTTGTCAATTGTTTTGGATGTGTTGCTGCGTTTGACATTGCCCTACGCTATGCGATACTCTGATAGCAGAGTCAACATGGTGTAAAAGCGGCGGGTAACAGCGTGGTTATCCGCCGCATATCATTGCAGCGGCGCTATTGCTAGTTTTTAAGGTTGCTTGTAGATGGAGAAATCATTATGACAGTTCAGGAAAAAAAAGTTATCGCTGTTCCTCAAGTAGAGCCTCGCACGCCTATTCCAATACAAAATCTACGCGTTGCAGGCCCAACGCCCCTTCCGCCAGAGGTGTTGAGGACACAATCCTTCCCTATGCTTAACCACAGGGGACCCGAGTTCGCAGCTATTGTAAAGCGCGTCACCCTGCGCCTGGGATACTTCTTTCAGACGGCCTCACCTGTGCTCACCTATGCTGCTTCTGGTACGGGAGGCCAAGAGTGTGCTCTCGTCAATTTGTTCTCACCTGGTGACCATGTTGTCGCTATTACTATCGGCAGCTTTGGCAATCGTTTTGCCAAGATTGCCACGGCCTACGGTTTGCATGTCACACGTCTTGAGTTCCCCTGGGGCAAAGCCGCTGATCCGAAAGTGGTGGAGGCACGCCTAAAAGAGAATGCACCCTTCCGAGGAGTGCTTATAACGCATAACGAGACCTCCACTGGAGTCACGAACGATGTACAGACACTAGCTGCACTCGTTCGCGATATCAATCCAGAGGCCCTCATCGCAGTAGACGCGGTGTCGTCTCTTGGCTGCATTCCATTAGAGATGGATGCATGGGATCTTGATGTTGTTTTCACTGGCTCACAGAAGGGCTGGATGTCTCCCCCTGGCTTGATGATGATCGCGGCGAGTCCTCGTGCATGGGAGGCTAACAAGACAGCCAAACTACCACGTTTCTACTTTGACTGGGCCTCGTCCCGTAAGAAACTAGAGGTATGGCAACAGCCAGCGACCCCACCTGTTTCGATCTTCTACACGTTAGACATGGGTATGGAAATGATGCTGGCTGAAGGGCGCGAGGCAATCTTCGAGCGACATCGCCAAGCGGGCAACTATATACGCCAGCGAGCAAAGGCTATGGGGCTACACGTGCTGGCTGATCCCGAGTATGCCTCGAACACAGTCAGTGCTCTTATGAAACCCGAGGGCGTCGACAGCAAAGCGCTGCTCAAAAAATTGCGCGAACAGGATCATATTGTGCTCGCCGGAGGCCAGGATCACCTTGAAGGCAAAATCTTCCGCATAGGACACCTCGGCTTCTTTAGCCAAGCTGATCTTGATCAGGTGATGGATAAGTTAGAACTACGTCTGCACGAGGCTGGTTTCAGAGGGTAGTCGACTAGAAATGGAGAGATGAGATGATAGAAGCACAAGTGCAGCCAACAGCAGCGACAGGGACTATCAAGATACTTATCACAGATCGCATCGCACAGGAGGGTATAGAGCTGCTGCGTGCGCAATTACCCGAGGTCCATATTGATGAGCGACTTGGGCTGAAACCGGAGCAGTTGAAAGAGATTATCGGCGAGTACACGGCACTTATTGTACGCAGCGAAACGAAAGTCAGCAGTGATGTGTTAGCCGCAGCGACAAAGATGAAGATTGTAGGGCGTGCTGGCGTAGGTGTTGACAACATCGATACCGAGGCTGCTACTCGTCAGGGCATCATGGTGGTGAATTCACCCACCGGCAACATTATCGCGGCGGCAGAGCATACTATTGCTATGTTGATGGCGTTGGCACGACATATTCCTGCCGCCAATGCCAGCATGAAAGCTGGCAAATGGGAAAAGAGTCGTTTTGTCGGTGTCGAGGTGCGCAATAAGATACTTGGCATTATCGGACTAGGCAAGGTGGGCACAGAAGTTGCTCGACGCGCGCAGGGTCTAGAGATGCAGATCATCGCCTTTGATCCTTTTGTGTCACGTGAGAATGCACGCAAGGTTGGCGTAACTATGCTGAGTATGGAAGAAGTGCTCAAGCAAGCCGATTTTGTGACACTGCACACCTCGCTCACCAGCGGTCCACAAGGCACACGCGGACTGCTTGGCGCACGCGAGTTGAGCATGATGAAGCCTGGAGCACGCTTGATTAACTGTGCACGCGGAGGGCTGATCGAAGAAGCGGCATTACTTCATGCCCTGAACGAAAATCATCTGGCAGGGGCAGCTCTCGACGTGTTCAGCCAGGAGCCGATACGTGACGACGCAACGCTCAAGCAATTGCTCGCTCATGAGCATTTGATTGCGACCCCCCATCTGGGAGCCTCTACCGAAGAGGCACAAGTCGGTGTTGCCATCGACGTTGCCGAGCAGGTCGTCTCTGTGCTACAGGGCGGTTTTCCACGGGCCGCAGTAAACGCGCCACTCATTCTGCCGGAGACACTGAAAACGCTGCAGCCATACATGCGCCTGCTTGAGCAGATGGGCTATCTGTATACACAGTTACAGCCAGGACCACTGCATAAAATCGAGTTGTCGTGTAGCGGCCAAATTGCTCATTACGACCTGCGTCCATTGCAAGCAGCTCTTATCAAAGGCTTACTTGAGTCGGTCTCAGAAGCACACGTCAATCTGATTAACGCACAAGTGCTAGCAAAGCAGTGGGGTCTAGAGATTGTTGAGCAAAAATCTACGACCGCAACAGAATTTGCCAATCTTGTGACGCTGCGTGTGACGAGCACGAATGGCAGCAGCTCATCACTTGCTGGCAAGCCTGGCTCTGGCGATGAGTATATTGATGTACTCAGTGGAACGGTCATGCGTGGTGAATCACGTATTGTACGTGTCGGTCGCTACTGGACAGAGTTTGTACCAGAAGGCTACATTCTTTTCTGCCGCAACGCCGATCGGCCTGGCATGATTGGCCGGGTGAGTACTATTCTAGGAAAAGCAGGCGTGAACATTCGCCACATGGACGTTGGACCCACTGAGCGTTCACCCAGACCTTATCCCCGCCCTACTAGTAGTACAGCCCTTATGATTATCTCCGTTGATAACCCCATTCCCACTTGGGCACTGGAAGAAGTCAGAGATGTGGAAGATATCTTCGGCGTCAAGGTGGTGAAACTCTAGTCATGAATGTGTAGTGTGTGGTATCGGCTGAAGGTCAGCAACACACACTATACTTTTATTGAACAGTTTATCGGCGGATGTGACATATGAGAGGTTACAGTCGTTTTACAACAGGGCAAATATGAATCTGTGACAAAACGACTGGGAGAAGGAAGAAGTGCTACATGCAGCCTACTATTCCGTTACCTCTAAAGAACAAAGATAGTACCAAAATCAGTAGAACACAAGCTCATCTTATGCTTATTGTTCTACTATTTATCAATATACTTAATTATGCTGACCGTTATGTGCTCCCAGCAATACTGCGTAAAATTCAAGCTGCTCCTCAACTTGGCGGCTTGGGATTAACAGACTTTCA
>JAFATZ010000155.1 GCA_019243675.1 Ktedonobacteraceae bacterium
AGGGAGCCACACTATGCTCCTCTGCCAGCGCAGGCGAACCCGATACACTCCCTGATGAACCGGGTGGCTACTCAGGATACATGGGCCTGTTCGGTCACAAGTATGTTGCACCGCAGATCAGCCCGAATGGCCCGCTGACAGATTTGAACGGTAATGTCATTCAGGATAGCGCAGGTAACAAAGGCTTCCCCGGCTTTGATGGCATGTCCGCAGCCACCTCTCTTGGGTATGTAGCAGCAATGCAGGAACATGGGGTGCCAGTCACCTATGCTTATATCTCCGATGCACACGACATGCACCCCAATGGACCTGCATTCGGTCCGGGTCAGGCTGGCTACGTTGCAGCTCTCAAGTCTTACAATGACGCCTTCGCTAAATTCTTCGCCCGCTTGGCAAACGATGGGATCAATGCAAGCAACACGCAGTTCGTCTTTACCGCTGACGAGGGTGATCACTTTGTAGGTGGCGCTCCCAGCCCCACAGGCTGTGACGGTGTGACGACACCGTGCAGCTACAGTAAGATCGGTGAACTCAATACCAATCTGGCGGGTCTGCTAGCAACACAGCAAGGCATCACGACGCCGTTCAATGTCCATGCCGATTCCGCTCCTAACATTTATATCACTGGCCATCCCACTCGGACTGATGCGGTAGCTCGACTCTTTGAACGTGCGGTAGGGAAGCTGACGGCTACAAATCCTATCACGGGGAATACCGACAAGCTCACGGACTTTCTAGCCGATCCAGTGGAGATGAAATTGCTGCATATGATTACTGCTGATCCTGCACGGACACCCACATTCACTATGTTCGCTAACCCCGATTACTTTCTGTTTGCAGGTGCGCCCAACTGTAACTCGCCATGTGTGGTAGAGAACCCGGGCTTTGCCTGGAATCATGGTGATGTGTCGCCTGACGTCAACACTACTTGGCTTGGGATGGTCGGACCAGGTGTGCGCCATATCGGTGTCGATAGTGAAACGTGGTCGGATCACACCGATATTCGCCCAACGATGTTGGCCCTGCTCGGCTTGAAAGATGACTATGCCCACGATGGACGCGTCCTCTTCGAGGATCTGACTGCTTCGGCTCTGCCTCAGTCATTGCAGGTGCATCAGAAAACCTTGCTGCAACTTGCCCAGATATACAAGCAGATCAATGCGCCCGTTGGCGAACTTGGCCTGTCAAGCTTGCGTCTCTCGACGACTGCGTTAGAGAGCAATGCAGCTAATGACATAACCTATCTGCAACTGGAGACTAAACTGGGTATAATCACAAGCCTACGTAATACTCTGGCAGCCCAGATGTCTACTCTACTAGAAAATGCAACTTTCAACGGCCAGAACATCAATGAGGTGCAAGCGAGAGTGCTTATCGCTCAAAGTCAGGCGTTGCTGAAGCAAGTGAACCAAGAGGCATAACGACTTTTTCTTGTCTTACCTTGGCGGCCCATACAGCCCCTAATCATTTGTGTAGGGGATGAATGGGCCACCTTTTTCAGAATAGTGGCAAAGTCCAGTATGTGTCAAGCACTATGATAACAATCGTGAAGCTCAACGCACAAAAACAGCCAATCGTTCGCTACGAGGGCGAGCTTCTAGAGCGCCTAACGCACAGAGTAGTGATCCAAGCGAGTTGGACGTTGCCAACACGCGATTTGGGCTACACCTGTTTTGAACTAGGTGACCAATTTACAGAATACTTCTACACCGACCGTTGCTTCAACATTTTTGCGATCTTGAGCACAAGTGGTCAGCGCAAGGGGTGGTATTGCAATATTGCAGAACCAGCTATGCTCTTTGACGATCGTATAGAACAGGTGGATTTGCTTCTGGATGTGTGGATAAACCCGCGAGGCGAAGCACTCATTCTGGATGAAGATGAATTTGCTGCCGACACAACGCTGAGCCAAGAGCAACGCAGTAGTGCAAGGCAGGGATTGCAACAACTGTTACATATGCTCACTACGCGGCAAGAAGTCTTTGCAGACCTCACAAATTAGTTAGAAGCGGTAAAGCATGCAGCAAAAGAAATGCATTATAACTGCGCCATGACATTTTTACTAATTGCTCGTAGGGTGGCAAAGACTCCTTGCCCGTCAGAGGCAATGGCCTCAAAGCTGGGAACACCACGGCGATTGAGGTAGCGCTCAAGCAGCGGGACGGGCAGAGCAGAGGGCATATCGCGTTTATTCCATTGAATGACAAAGGGAAAGTTATGCAGATCCTTGCCGATACGATTCATATTCGTTTCTAGTTCGGCGATACTCTGCGCGTTTTCCTCAAACCTCTCTGCTTGCGAGTCTACAACGAAGACAATACCATCAGCACCATTGAGCACAGCCAGGCGGGTACGTTCGTAGAGAATCTGACCGGGCACAGTATAGAGATGGAAACGCGTGCGAAAGCCGAGGATGGTACCGAGATCAAGTGGCAAGAAATCAAAGAATAGGGTACGCTCCGTCTCAGTCGCAATCGACAACATCTCCCCACGTGCGCTAGGATTAATACTCTTGTGTACATATTGTAAATTAGTCGTCTTACCACAATATCCAATGCCATAGTAGACAATCTTGCAGTGGATTTCGTGGCTAGCTATATTGATGAGCGCCATGAGCTCCCTCTAATCGCGGAATAGCAGATCGATGGTATCCTCGACAGAAGAGCGAAATTGCACATTAATAACAGAAGATTTCGTACGTGTTGTATCGCTGCGCACACGCTCTAGAATGCGTCCCAACTCCTCCGAGGCCTTTTTGGAAAGAACCTTAACCAAGCCGATATGCGTAAGTCTATCAAAAATGATCACAAGCAGCCATTGCTCTTCGATCATAGAGGTATAGATATTCTCTTGCACCCCTTGCTGGAAGATGTTACGAAAGTCTTTCTCATTGAGCAACTTTGCCACTTCGCGCGAGGAAGAGAAGACCCCAGCTAAAAGCGCCCCTAAATTTGTTGCATCACGGCGCACGCCAGTGCCCTGCATCGCCACCACCTGACCACTTTTATCGATTAACAGAGCAGAAGTAGCATTTGTATCGCCCATCAGTTTTATTAATAAGCTTGAAATAGTTGCCAGTTCTCGATCTGAAATGATTAAATTTGTCAGTTGTTCCATGGACGCGCCGCCTCCGTGTACACGCCGTGTATCATATATCATACGCTGTTATATCCTACACTATGCGATATCAAGAGCCTCAAGAATTTCATTGCGACTTGCCTTGACAAGGTGGCGTATACGACCAATGTTCGAGGCATTATCAGAAAGAGTGACAATCAAGGCGAACTCACCAAGAGGATCAACACTCACCAACCCGTGTTCATACTCCATGAGCACACCAACCAAGCTTCCACGTGCAATTTCCTGCCCAATCGCCTCTGCAGCACCTAGACCCGTTGTAGTAATAGCCCCAATAGCCTCCATATCCTCTTTGCCATCTCGGCTTGACCCTTCGATCATAAGCCCATCTCTTCCCACTATGAGTGCTTGGCGTACCCCTGAAATCGATAAAAAGCGGTTGAGCACCTGCTTTAGGTCAACCATTATTTCCTCCGCAACGAGAGACTGTATGTTTGCTTAATGAGTATAGCCCTTTTCATTGTAGCTGATGCATCAAGAGCACGCAATGATATAGGACATCTTGGCTAACCACCTTTCCATTCCAACCTGTCTCGGCTGAGTCGAGACAGGTTGGAATGGAGAAGTCTTTATCTGTCGAGAGTTCCGTAGTTGGGAGCCTCTTTTGTAATCATCACGTCATGGGGATGACTCTCACGCAAACCAGCATTCGTGATACGCACAAAGCGCGTATTATTCTGCATGTCAGCTATGGTTGCAGAGCCAGTATAGCCCATCGCCTGGCGCAGGCCACCAACTAACTGAAACACGAGTGGTCCTAGCATACCCTTATATGGCACGCGAGCTTCGATACCTTCAGCGATCAGCATTGACTCGTCCATGTCATCCTGAAAGTAGCGGTCCTTGCTATAGCTACGCTGCTTCATTGCTCCAATTGAGCCCATACCCCTATAATCTTTGAAACGCTCACCACGCGAGATAATAAGCTCACCAGGACTCTCGTCAACACCAGCAAGCAGGCTTCCTAGCATCACTGTGTCGGCACCCGCGGCAATAGCTTTGGCAATGTCGCCGGAATACTGTATGCCACCATCGGCGATGACGGGCACATCATACTGCCGTGCAACACAAGCGCACTCGTAAATAGCGCTAATCTGAGGCATACCAATACCAGCGATGATGCGTGTCGTGCAGATAGCTCCAGCACCAATACCAACCTTTACTGCATCCGCGCCAGCTTGTATTAAAGCTTCTGTTGCCTCCGTTGTCACCACATTACCAGCGATCAACTGCGCATCATTACCGAAGCGTTCCTTCACCTTTGCCACTGTCTCTAAAACCATAAGCGAGTGGGCATGTGAGGTATCAATGACCAAGACATCAACACCTTCCTCGACCAAAGCAGCACAGCGTGCGTTGGTATCCGGTCCCACGCCGATAGCAGCACCCACCCGCAAGCGTCCATACTCATCCTTAGCAGCGTTGGGATAAAGAATCTTCTTCTGAATATCCTTCATCGTGATAAGTCCCTTGAGCATGCCATGCTCATCTACTACTGGCAATTTTTCAATTTTATAGCGATGGAGGCTATCACGTGCCTGCTCAAGCGTGGTTCCTACTGGAACGGTAATCAGATGATCACACGTCATCAATTCTGAGATAGGTCGATTCAGGTTTGTCTCAAAACGGATGTCGCGGTTAGTAAGAATACCAACAAGCTTACCATATTCTGTAATTGGAATACCAGAGATATGAAAACGCTTCATCACTGCGAGTGCCTCGTATAGGCACGCTGTTGGCTCTAACGTAATCGGGTCGGTAATCATGCCCGATTCGGAACGCTTCACTTTGTCAACTTCCTGAGCCTGTCCCTCGATGGACAGATTGCGATGAATAATACCGATCCCTCCTTCGCGTGCCAGTGCAATTGCCAGCGGCCCCTCGGTCACTGTATCCATTGCCGCACTCATGATAGGGATATTGATGGTAATAGAACGCGTCAACCGTGTCTGTGTCGACACATCACGAGGCAAGACTGCAGAAACTGCGGGAACAATCAATACATCGTCAAACGTAAGAGCCTCTTTAGCAAACTTCCTCTCAAAAGCGTCGTGGTTGTGTGCCGGAGACATAACTCGGCATCCTCCTTAAAAAAACGCCCAGCACACAGAATAGCGTGTGCTGGACCTTCCCACTTTCTATGGCTGGCTGTAATGCTCTCTTCACAGCCAAGCGGGTCGATGAAGTACGCAGGATAAGTATTTTCGTAATATAGTGTAGCACGCATGATTGGACAACGTCAAATTTTTGTGTGCAAGCGTACAAGAGCGTTGAGTGACTGCGTTGACAATCACTTCAGGTTACTTTATACTGCTTTGACCAGTAAGATTCTACTCAATATAAAAGAGTTGTAGGGAGTTGTTATGAGCAGTCACGATGAAATAACCGACATGTCACATCGCTCACCATTTGAGGCGATCCGCAGAGAAACTGAGGATGGTAATGAATACTGGAGCGCACGGGATTTGTCGAAATTGTTGGGATACGCAAAATGGGACAAATTCAAGATCGCTATCGAACGAGCAAAAAAAGCCTGTGAGAACAGTAAGCAAGCCGTTTCAGGTCATTTTCTCCAATCGGGGAAGTTGATCTCTGCAGGCAAGGGAGCGCAACGGACTATCGAAGACTACCATTTATCACGCTACGCATGTTATCTATTGGTGGAAAACGCCGACCCTTCTAAGCCAATTGTTGCACTTGGGCAAGCCTACTTTGCTATTCAGACACGCCGCCAGGAACTTGCCGACCAACTGACAGAGCTGCCAGAAGACCAGTTACGTCTCATCCGACGATCTCAAATGTCCGTGCTCAATAATCAGTTAGCGGAGGCTGCACAAGGTGCTGGAGTCATTCAGCCAGTTGACTTTGCTATCTTCCAGGATCATGGTTACATGGGCCTCTATGGAGGCTTAAAGGCTAAGGATATTCATGGTCGTAAGGATTTGAAGCCTGATCAGGAAATATTGGACTGGATGGATAGTGATGAGCTTGCTGCAAACGCCTTTCGGGCCAGTCTGGCCAAGCAGAAGATTGAACGTGAACAGGTGAAAGGCAAAGAACGAGCCAATCAGGCACATCACGAGATGGGTAAGCTAGTACGCAAAACGATTGAGCAGGCTGGGGCGACGCTACCTGAAGACATGCCAACGCCCGAAAAAAGTATTCAGCAGCTTCAAAGTGAGGAAAAAAAGCAGCTTCAACAGCGTTCACAACCCTCACTCTTCGATGAAACAGAGAACAAGTTGGAATAGCCCTAAATTCCAAAACACTACTGAGTTCTACTAATTTGTGCTATAATAACCTAGGAACGAATTTTCTTAGACCTCTCCATCCTTATGCTACTCTTCAGCCCAAATGCCTTCTGGCCAAGTCTGACTTTTAATGAGGATATACTATGGAACTGGGCACTATTAAGCCCGTCGATATTGTTGAACAAATGACAAGCGCTTATCTCGACTACTCTATGAGTGTTATTGTTAGTCGTGCGCTCCCTGATGTACGAGATGGTCTGAAGCCTGTTCATCGACGCGTTCTTTATGCTATGGATCAAATGGGGCTGCAATCGACAAAGCAGTTCCGCAAAAGTGCAGGTGTCGTAGGGGAGGTATTGAAGAGTTATCATCCACATGGCGATGTTGCTGTTTACGATACTCTGGTTCGTATGGCGCAACCTTGGGCAATGCGCTACCCGTTGGTACTAGGGCAAGGCAACTTTGGATCACAGGATGATGATCCGCCCGCTGCTATGCGCTACACCGAGGCGAAAATGGCGGCCATTGCCGATGAGCTGCTGCGTGATATCGACAGAGACACTGTTGATTTCAACCCCAACTACGACAATCAGACTACGGAACCCTCGGTCATGCCCGCTCGCCTACCCAATTTGCTACTCAACGGCTCCACGGGCATTGCTGTCGGTATGGCTACTAATATTCCGCCCCACAATCTGGTTGAAGTTTGCAATGCTATCATCTACTTGATTGATAATCCAGAAGCCACAACAGAGAACCTAGCACATATCGTACGCGGCCCCGATTTTCCTACTGGCGGCATTATCCAGGGGCGCGAAGGCATCCGCAATACCTATGCTAACGGCAGAGGCCGTATCGTGGTACGCGCTCGCCTATATTGCGAAGAGTCGGAGCGAGGCCGCGTCAATATCATTATCACCGAACTTCCCTATCAGGTCAATAAGGCAGAGTTAGTAAAGAAGATTGCGGAGCTGGCCCGCGATAAAAAAATTGACGGCATCTCCGAAGTACGAGACGAGTCTGACCGCCAGGGTATGCGCATGCTTATCGAGTTGAAGCGTGATGCCAGCCCGGATAATATCATCAACTTGTTGTATAAATATACGGCATTGCAGAGTGCTTTCAATGCCAATATGCTGGCCTTGGTGGATAAGCAGCCACGTACACTCACGCTGAAGAACTTCCTACAGCACCACATTCACCACCGTGAGGTTGTTATCACACGCCGCACACGCTATGACCTTGCCAAGGCAGAGGCGCGTAAGCACATCTTAGAGGGTCTGAGAATTGCCCTGGACAATCTTGATGCCGTTATCAAGACTATACGCCAATCACAAAGTGACACGGCAGGTCTGGTTGAAGAATTGCGCCAACAGTTCGGCTTCTCGGAAGAGCAGGCAAAGGCTGTGCTGGCTTTGACACTTGCACGCTTGGCCGGATTGGAGCGCCAGAAAATTGAAGAAGAGTACAAGAATGTGCTCAAGGATATTGAGTACTACACTCTGTTGTTGAGTGACATCAACGAGATTCGTAAACTCATCAAGCAAGACTTGCAAGAGTTGAAAGAGAAATATGGTGATGCCCGGCGTAGCGAGATTCAAGAGAGTGAGGCCAGCGAGTTCAGTGAGGAAGACCTCATTACCAATGAGGAGGTCGTTGTTACACTAACCGAGAAAGGGTACATCAAACGGCTGCCATCTAGCACGTATCGGGCGCAACGACGCGGAGGTCGCGGCATCACTGGTATGGTCACGCGAGAGGATGATGCTGTACGTCACCTACTCGTGGCCCACAACCACGATAGTTTGCTATTCTTCACCGATAGGGGCCGTGTCTTCCAACTCCGTGTATACGAGCTGCCAGACGTGAGTCGTACCGCCAAAGGTGAACATCTCATCAACTTGATCTCCATCGAACAGCGAGAGCGCATCACAGCCATCGTGTGCGTGCCCAAAGGCGTCAGCCGAGACTTCTTGATCGTTGGCACTAGCAAGGGTGAAGTCAAGAAGACGGCAATGGAGGAGTTTGAGGTTGTGCGCCGCCAGGGCTTGATTGCCATGAACTTGGATGATGACGATGAGTTGATCGGAGCGAAGCTTGCCCGTGCCGACGATGATGTACTGATGATTACCGCCCAGGGTCAGGCTATTCGCTTCAACGTGGCCGATTTGCGCTCCGCCTCGCGTACCAGCGGCGGCGTACGTGGTATTCGTCTGGATAGTGGCGATGTTGTCGTCTCTCTCAACCTCACGCCCAAGGATAGCGAATTGCTGATAGTAACTGAGTACGGCTATGGCAAACGCACGCCTATCGAAGACTATCCTCGCCACAGCCGTGGCCGTGGCGGCGTCATCACCGCCAAGGTAACCGAAAAGACTGGGCGTGTGGCAGCCGCGCGGGTCATTACCGAGCATGACAATGACCTAATGATTATCTCGGCCAGTGGTGTGGTTATCCGCCAGGATGTCAATCTCATCAAGCGAGCAGGCCGTGCTACACAGGGCGTGACGCTTATGAATTTGGCCGAGGGTGATACTGTGGTTGCGGTGGCAACTACCAATGGTAAGAAACTGGACAGCAATGGCGAGACGCAACAAGCTGATAGTGCAGAAGAACAAGACGAAAACGCTGGAGAAGAGTCATAAGCAGTAATGCAAAAATCTCATAGCGTAGCGCTCGTCGCATACAAGCGCACTGTGACCGTGCGCGTATTGATCTGCCCTACTAAGTGATAGTGTGTATCGAGCCAGACTTGCGCTGCTTGAGCGCGTGCAGCCGCTATGTCATCGGGTACACGTCCCAAGATAAAGAAGAGGCGGGGATGTTTGGCTCCGTAGACGGCAAGGGCAACGGGATTAACTGCCGCCTCAACTCTGCTAGTAGGATCAGCCGTGCCATAATTTGCCCAGGAGAATGCCCCAGGGGCATCTGCCGTAAAATGAGCGGCACTAGGGTAGGCATGCAAATAATACTCCACCGACACCTGACAGCCCGATTGCAAGCCATTATGATAGCAGACCAGACCATCACCTGACTGATAGTGCTGCTCAATCCAGTGCGAGGTTGAGTTCCAATCCTCAACCTGGGCGCTGGCGTAATATACTGGAACAACAGATAGTGCTAACAGCAGTAGGCCAAGCGCGAGCACTCCCTGCAGGACGCGCCAGCGCAACGCCGCAACTCCCATCCCGACGAGCAAGCATAGTGGCGGTACAATAGTCACGAGATAGCGTGTGGAGAAGAGTTGGATAGGGCCATGCGAGACGACGTAGCTCACGACAATAGGTACAGCAAACCAGCACAATAGGGCATATACCACGGGTAGTTTCTGCTGTGCTGCTGGCAGAAAAGCGCCGAAAATACTCTTATTTGAGGTAGAGCCTACGAAATAGGTAAGTGCTACTATGACAACGCCTAGCATGCAACACACTACAATAGCTAGCAGATAAACTCTACTTTTACCACTGATAACTTGAAAGAGATGGAGCAGGTCATGCCCATCAGGAACAGATAACCAGCCTGTCTTTGGCCCTTGGAGGCTCACCAGTAACATGGGGATAATCAGTACTGCTGTTACTGCCAGACTCACAGCCACAGGGACAATTTGCTTGCGTGCTCTTGCACTCCATTCACCTGATAAGAGCAACAGGCTGACAATGACGACTAGTTGCGCCAGCACTATCAGTACACTGAACAGATGCGCATAGATGGCTAGAGCCGTTGCCACAACATAGCACACCCACCAACGCCTTGCATGAGAGTTGCCGATAAGTGCGGCGAGTAACGCATACCAGGAGATACAGATGAGCAGCAATTGCAAGCTATAAGAACGCGTCTGCTGTGCATAGATGAGTTGTAGGTCATTAAGCAAGTACAGGCTTGACCCAGCCATGCCTGCCATCGTACCGATAAAGCGCTGTCCCAGCAAGAAGACGACCACACTACTCAGAGCAGCGAACACAGCCGATGGGAAGCGCACGACGAACTCGACCGGATGCAACCCCAGTAAAGAAGTCAAGCCAAGCCAGAAGTGTAGGAAGAGATAGTACAGTTCCATGTTCGGCTCGGGGCCAAATATAATGTGCCACAGTAGGGGCAGTGGTTGGCGAGCCAGTTCCACTGAGAATGCCTCGTCAAACCAGATGCTTGGCACTCCTAGGCGATACAAATTGAAGGCCATAGCTGCACCAAACAAGATGATGCCTATTACAAGAGGCTGAGAAATACGCTGGACGAGGCTTTGTAGTCCCTGTGGGGCATATGCAGCTATCACTGCTTCTCTTTTTTCAATGTTACTGCTTATCTGCTTTATTAGCACAATCTCTCCTGTCCACTTGATTTTTCGCATCTACTATATCCTATGAGTTAATAGCCGTCAATCTTATGCTCTTGTTACCCCTCTTCATCGCAAACGTCTTATCATGAGAAACCATAGCTATTTAAAAGATGTATTATATGACAGCAATCGATTCCCCACAAATACAAACGAGGCACACACACGTAGCGCCAGGGTGGCGTCGCTGGTTCGCCACATTCAAGACCGTTCTGCCTCTCTATATAGCCATACACTTGGCGTGCTTCGTGATAACCGGCCTCGCCGTGCTGTTCACTATGCGGGACTTCTCAGGAGAGGCAAAGCCAATCTATGTGCTGTGGCAGTCGTGGCATCGCTGGGACACGGACTACTATATCGTGATCGCGCAGCAGGGGTATGTTGAGCCAACACAAACGGCGTTTTTCCCGCTCTACTCTATCATCATCAGGGGCTTCATGTTTGTGATTCACAATACCTTCATTGCAGGCCTTGTTGTCTCTAGCCTCGCCGATTTAGTGGTATTGATTGTGTTCTACCGCCTCGTTGCTGACGACTTCAATAATGAACGCGCTATACGTGCAATCCTGTATCTGTCCCTGTTCCCCACAGCCTTCTTCTTGCTTGCGGTCTACAACGAAGCGCTCTTTCTGTGCATGACACTGCTCAGCTTCTATAGTATGCATCGGGGGCACTGGTGGTTGGCGGGACTCTTCGGTCTACTAGCGACTCTGACACGCTCGGCAGGTCTATTGCTGGTACTTCCCTTCTGCTATGAATATCTTTACCAACACCAGTTCAAACTGAGTAAAATACGCTTTGATGTGCTCGCAGTGGCACTTATGCCCCTCGGCTTGATGCTCTACGGTGCCTACTGCTATTACCGTTTCCACGACTTCCTCGCTTTTTCGCACGCGCAGATTCACTGGAATCGCTATGTTGGTCTGCCTTGGGTTGGCCTCACCTACTCATTCAGAGCTATCACTACCAGCACTGGCCTGCTCAGCTTCCAGGCACTACGCAACCTGACCGATCTCATACCTGACCTACTCGTCTTGTTGCTCATTGTCCTCATCTTCGTGGGTCCTTGGCGCTTCCCCAGGAAGCTCTGGGCTTACGGTATCTACGCCGCTGGCCTCTATCTCTTCTTCATGCTTTTTCCCATGGGAGGTACAGGTCTCTTCCCGCTGCAATCCACCTCGCGCTTCATGCTAGAAGTCTTTCCAGCTTTTGCCGTCCTGGCAGGACTGCGTGAACGCAGTACGCTCGGCTTGAGCTATGTGCTGATTGCTGGAGCATGCTTTTTCTTCTTGCTCACGCAGTTTTTGACAGGGCATTGGGTGCTATAGGATAGTTTAGGGACAAGCACCTCATGGGCACTCTTTCATTACGAGCTTGATGGTACGCATTATGATAACCACGTAGTTTTCACACTGAAAGGTGTCGGCACACGAGTTGGGCGCGAGACTGCAGGATAGCCAAGATAGACAAAAGCTACGATATGGTCCTCTGGGGCAAGGCCAAACCACTGCTTGACATGCGGGTCATAGGCGGCTTCACCTGTGCGCCACAGCGTCGCAAGGCCCATCTCCTCGGCGGTGAGCAGCATATTCTGCACCGCTACTGCTCCCGCCTCAATGTTCTCGATCTCAACTCCTTGCAGGTGTCGCAAACCTGGAATGGTCACAACAATGATAACGGGAGCACGGAATGGTTTCTTGCGCTCCGTGGCCAACATTGCCTGTGCTCTATGGCTGCTAGTGTCCCCTAGACGAGCCTCCAGTGCCTCGGCCATCACTTTGCCAAGCTCCTCGCGGGCTGGCCCAGTTAGAACGAAGAATTTCCATGGCTCCGTCACATAATGGTTGGGGGCGTAGGTCGCAGCCTCAAGGATACGTTCAATCTGTTCACGGGTCGGCTGCTGCTGTGTCATTTGACCAATGCTCCGCCGCTGCTTAATAGTATCAAAAATTCCCGCATACGATGCTACTTCAACATTCATGGCCTCTCCATCCTTCACTGAAAAGAGTCCCCCCATCTCTTGCAATAAGGATATACTAATATTAGGTTACGCTAATGCCTTTTGTCAAGGTGAGAGGACCTTCTTGGTTAGAGAGTAGTGTCACATCTCTTTTGCCTCTTTGAGGCTAGGACGTTGGGAGGGCAAGGTCTTGCAAGATTTCGCGTGCGGCGCGTGCTCCTTCTCGTGCTGCACCTTCCATGTATCCCTGCTTTTCAAGAGAGCAGTGCTCACCAGCGAAGTGAATGGGTCCCTGTCGCACGCCCTCGTAGCCAGCAAAAAGCGTATATTGTCCTACACCCCAGCATGAGTAGCTGCCACGCAAGTAGGGATCGCCGGTGGGATAGCTGAGCGCAGCAATCCCGCTATAATGAGAGCTAATGCCGGGGAAGATACGCTCTAACTGTTCCAGGCAGTGATGCGCATAGTGCTGGATCTGCTCCGAGTCACGGGTTGTTGCATAGGGGGTTGGTGATGAGTATGCAGCCCCAAATGAGCCACCCGTGTAATCCACCAGGATGCCCTTCGTCCCCGCTTCTCCCAGCGTGCCATCCCAGATGATCTGGATGTCCAGATCGGTAATGAGAAAGCTGCCGTGAAGGCGTGGCCAGGGTCCATCGCTATACCAATAGCGTGTGTCGAACAGTAAGAAGAGTTTGGAGATCGTGCCATAGCCGAGCTGTGTAATAGCCTTTTGCTTCAAGGCGTCAAATCCAGCCTGACTGTAATCGACGTGCCTCAAGCTGCTGAATGGGAGTGTGAGAATGGCATGGTCGCAGGTCACGTCTAGAGGGCCTTGCTGGGTCGCGAATGAGAGCGTGATCGTATCGTCAGTGTTGCGGCGAACCGACACCAGTTGATGCTGCAAGTGAATCTTTTCTTGCGGCAGACTGTGGGCAATAGTAAGCGGGAGGAGCTGGTTGCCTCCCGCGATTTTGACGGTGCCCCACAGCGGTCTTGCCGGGGTTGGGCGGCCATGAGGGATACTTGAGGCAAACATATAGACGAGGTTGAGTGCGCTCTGTTCCTTCGTTGGCAGACCATAGAAGCCCGTACAGCCAATTTCGAGGAAACGACCGACCTGCGATTGATGCCCGTTCGGCACGTAGCGCTCGATCCATTCATAGACGCTCATGTGATCCAACTCATAGCCCGTCCGGGTGTAAGAGGTGTAAGTGGTGGGGAAACCTGCATCTGCGGCCTGCTGCTCGATGATGGGCAATACGGACTCAATTGCCTCGTCCATCTCCTCTGCGCCGCAAAAGTGGTTGGCGAGATAAGCGATGGTTTGTCTCTGGGGCTGGCCGTCCTGTTCCAGGTTGACGGTCTTAAGCCCGAAGCGTGTGATCAGGTCATGGAGCGTGTCATGATCGCTATCAATAAATTCGCCACACAACTCACTCACCATCTCTCCTCCCCATGTCGTCGCATCCGAATGCATACGACCGCCAATATGGTTGGATGCCTCATAGATGTGGCATGAGAGGCCAGCATCATGCAAGGTCAGAGCGGCATTGAGTCCTGCAATACCGGCACCAACGATAACAATCTGGGACATATCGGTTCTCCTTACCCACATTAGTCTTGGCTCTTGTTCTGAGGCTTGGAGAGTTCGATAGTAATGTAGAGCACGTTATCCCACGCATTGTGAATGCCGATGAACAGGAGCAGCAGCGTTCCTGCAGCGATGACAAACAATGCCGATGCCGGATGGCCTAGGAGCATTATCGCCGCTACGACCAGAGCGGTGTAGGAGACCAGCGGAAAGACCGTATGCCACAGCCAGTCTTCCAGTACCGGTTGATAGTCCGTCTGCTGGCGCGCCCGCCGGAACACCATGACGACATACGTCACCCCTGCGAGACCGCAGAGGCCGAGCAGCAGACCAGCAGTCCAGAGCACTTGCCAGGGCGCACTGAGAATCGCTGCGACTAGGAGCGCAGTGCAAAAATGCACAATGCTTGGTGTGCTAAAGGCCGCAATCCCCCCATCTGCCGATGACACGCGCTCCTGAACCCTGGAGATCAAGGTGATCACCACGAACATCAATCCCGTCAGCGTCGCTGCAGCGGAGCCGATGATTACGTAAAAGTTTTGCCAGACGGTCAGGAGCGACCCCGCAGCTTCTTGCACAATAAACCTCCCTTCTAAAGAAGAAATATTTATACTCTTCATACTATTATATCTCTCATCAGAGATGATGCATTCAAAAATTATTTTTCGGGCAAGGGTAACTCGAATGCAGGGGGCGTCATGCCGTGCCTTTTTGCTGCTTCGGCTTTGAGACGCTCGACAGATTCGTAGGGGACGTAGCGCCCGCCAAGAGGGGTAGGATGGATATTTGGCCCATGAAAGTCGCTGCCACCTGTGGGAATGAGTTGGTATTCATGGGCAAGAGCGAGTAGCGTTTGCTCATCCTGGGGTGTGTACTGCCCGTAGTAGGTCTCCAGGCCGACCATACCCGCCTTGCATAGGCCGGGTAACCAGGTGCGCAATTCGACTAGCCCTGGTATGTTGAGTGGGTGGGCTATGACAGGTAGCCCATTGGCACTTGCTATCAGGCGTACAGCCTCCGTGGGCGTGAGCTTGTAGTGCGGCACATACGCTGGACTACCTCTGCCAATGTACGTATCAAAGGCCTCGCCAATCGT
>JAFATZ010000157.1 GCA_019243675.1 Ktedonobacteraceae bacterium
GCTATTCTTCTCTACCACGCATCAGACACTCGATCAGCGCGTGCAAGATGTAGCTTCGCAGTTGAAATGCCCCGTCTGCCAGGGAGAATCCGTAGCAGACTCGCCCTCGACGCTAGCACAGCAGATGCGCGCCATAATTCGACACAAATTGCAAGCAGGACAATCCGAACAAGAGATTATCCAATACTTCGTCAACAGTTTCGGCGAGCAGATTGTATGGTCGCCACCCTGGCAAGGCTTCGCACTACTGGCGTGGCTAGTGCCTATTGCTCTGATACTCGCTGGTGCGCTGCTACTCTTCATAGTCTTGCGCAAGTGGGCGTTGCAATCTGCCCCCGTTTCTGTGCCCAAAGACGACCTAATGCGTTACCCAACACCATCGGTAGGGGCCCGATTTATCGTGCCCACCGGGTCGGGGGAGGAGACCAACCAAGACGACCTCACGCGTTATCACATACAATTAGAGCAAGAACTTGCAGAGGACGATATTCTCTTCAGACCATATCGAAAGGAGGCGTAATGATATCCTTACTGCTTGCTATCGTGCTAGGCTTGTTGGCCTTCGTCTACGTGCTCTACCCTCTCTATGGCCACACAAAAACAGGTATCACAGGGAAGCGCAATGATTCAGTCAGCGGCCCAGCCCCAGTTCCAGCAGAGCGAGAACAATCGGCACGCACGGCTCTGCAAGAGATTGAGCTTGACTACCAGCTTGGCAACATCTCACAAGAAGAGTATCGTCTACTGCGTGAGCGTTATGTACAACGTGCCCTTGGTGCCCTCAAGTCACACTATGAGGACGAGCAGAAGCTCGACGAAGAGATTGAGGCACAGTTGCGGGCTATGAAGGAGCAAGGAAACGATGTACAGGACGATATGTAAGGGCCACAGGACGGGTATAGCAGAATCACTTGCCCTTATCGTGCTCTGCTGCTGCATCATGCTCCTTCTCCCCTTCATTTCAGCATCAGCTCATGCGCTTGTAGGTAATGGACGTATCTACGGACAATTGCTGGATGGCACAAAAAACAATGCGCCTCTGTCGAGCCAGACAATTACCCTGCAAGCAGCACAGGGTGAGACTGCACAGGATTTAGCAACGGCTACTACAGATGCCAATGGCTCCTTCTCTTTCGTCAATCTCGCTACTGACAAAACTATCAGCTACGCCGTGTATATGCATTATCAGGGCGCGCAGTATGTTAGCAATGTGATTTCCCTTGATGGCCAGCCCGTGCAGAAGCTCAATCTAACAGTTTACGAAGCGACAACGAATAGCGCGAATATTGCGGCAGTGCAGGTAACCGTGCTGATCCATGAACCAGACGCGAAGAAGCAAAGCTTTACCGTCTCTGAGAGCTTTTTGTTCAGGAACCTGGACGCACATACGTATGTCGGCTCTTTCGATACGAGCAAGGGCAAGCCGAACGCGCTGAGCTTCTCGCTCCCTCCGGGCGCAGGGAAGGTGACATTGGATCAGGGTTTTGAAGGCTACCAAGTGGTACAGGTAGATCGTGGTTTCGCGACGAATGCCGCTCTACCACCAAGATATACACAGTTTGCCTTCTCGTTCGATGTGCCGTACAAAGCGTCGGCCTACGATTTCGGCTACGATGTTTTGTATCCTACTGTGCAGTTCTCACTGCTCGTGCCACCAAGTGTGCATGCTACATCGGCTGCTTTGACCTCACAGGGAGTAGTTACCGCTGATCAGCACACCTATAATGTCTTCAAAACAACAGGGCTGCTCACAAACGAAGCAATACATGCACAGCTTGAAGGATTGCCTACAGCATCCTCTGCTGGTACCCAACAAGTCCTCAATTTTACTAACCAGTGGCTCATTGTGGCTCTGTTGCTTGCGTTAGCTGTGCTTGGCATCACGGGCTTCATCTACAATGCCACGCGTCGTCGTGCGGCTTTGCTGAGCCATGCACCGATGCGCGCAAATAAGCAGGTTGCGCAAGATCGCCAACAGGCATTATTGCAAGAATTGCTCGCATTGGATAGCGCGTACGAGGCTGGTAAGTTGAGTAAGGCCGCCTACCAGGAGCAGCGGGCGAAGACAAAAGCGCGTTTACGTACGCTAATGGGCACACAACGAGAGGCGTCACGCAAATGACTGTACCTGTTCTGCAGATCACAGGTCTCAAAAAAAATTATGGCTTGAAACCAGTCTTACGCGGCATCGACTTGGTACTTCAACCTGGAGAGTGCATGGTGCTGCTAGGTGCAAACGGAACGGGTAAAACGACCCTCTTGCGCATGCTAGCTGGCCTAAGCAAACCCAGCGCAGGAAGGGCGTGTATAAACGGTCTAGATGTCGTACGCGATGCTCAGCAGGTGCGTCATCTCGTTGGCTTTGTTGCGCACCAACCGTATCTCTATGAGGAATTAACGGCCCTAGAGAATCTGCTCTTCTTTGGTCGCATGTACGGTGTAGAACACGTACAAGAGCGTGCGTGCGAACTATTACAGCGCGTCGGATTGGAGCGACGTATGCGTGAGCGTGTCGCTACTCTCTCGCGTGGGCAGGTGCAACGCCTCGCCTGGGCGCGTGCTCTACTGCATAGACCGCTGCTACTTCTGCTCGATGAGCCGGACAGCGGTTTAGATCAGGAAGGACAAGTGCTCATCGACTCACTGCTTAGCGAGCACATTGAGCAGGGTGGTAGCGTTCTGCTCACCACGCACCAACACGAGCGTGCATTGAGGTCCGGTAACCAAGTCGTGATGATAGAAAATGGTCGTATTGTGCAAGTGGACAAGGGCGAGCCTTGGAATGGGCATCACATTTCCGCGCAGAGATCGGTAGGGGCCCAATTCATTGTGCCCTCGGTTGCCGGAACGGACACGGTGAACCGGGCCCCTACGAGCAAGAAAGAAAGGATGCGACCATTCTCGCTTCGGAGCAATCGACGTAAGGATCAACGGGGCACAATGAATTGTGCCCCTATCGACGTAGAGGCCCTAGCAATTTTGTGGAAGGATGTACGCTACGAGCTGCGCAGCAAACAGACGTGGATTGGCATGGGCATGTTCGCCTTGCTCGTGCTGGTCATTTTCAATTTCGCCTTCGACCTGCGTGTTGATAATAAGGCCGCTGTTGCTCCTGGAGCATTATGGGTAGCGTTCATCTTTGCTAGCCTGCTTGGGCTGGGACGTACACTGGCTGCCGAACGCGAACAAGGACCGCTGGATCGCCTGCTGCTATGCCCAGTTGATCGCAAAGCCATTTATCTTGCCAAACTACTGGGCAATGTGCTATTTATCGGAGTGGTAGAAATCGTGGCCTTGCCCATCTTCGCCGCTCTCTTCGATGTTCCACTGTTCGTGGGAGCATTGCTGCCGATAGTTTTGTTTGGTACACTGGGTATTGCTACTATTGGTACGCTCTTCTCTACGATGGCAGCGGCGACGCGAGCAAGGGAATTGTTGCTACCTGTGCTCGTATTTCCATTGCTCGTCCCCGTCGTTATCGCGGCTGTACGTGCTACTAGCAACTTGCTGGCACCGTCTGTCAACGAGCCGCCGTGGCTGGGATTGATCATCGCTTTCGATGTCATTTTCTTGAGCGTCTCTCTACTCACTTTTGAATATATTGTGGAAGAATAATAACTATTGAGTGGTGAGTCCAAGGGACCTGGACCCACTGCTCAATTGTTACGAGGAATATATAGTATGGCTCTTACCAAGCAAGCAACAAGCGGCAAGTATCAACATAGCGGTACAAGCGCAAAAAGCCGCTTCGGCTTACCGCTTAGCTCATTGATATTAGGCGTGCTCTCATTTGTCGGCATGATGATCTCTATCTGGATGATCTTCTTGTATGCACCCACCGACGCTATTCAGGGACAGCCACAGCGCATCTTTTATTTTCACGTGCCTATGGCATGGATCGGCATGCTAGGCTTCATCGTTCTGACCATCGCTGGTATCGTGTATCTTTGCACGAGGGATGAGCGCTGGGATTGGGTGGCGCGAGCTTCTGCAGAGGTTGGAGCTGTCTTTCTCACTCTTGCTCTCATCCTTGGCTCTATCTGGGGCAAAACGACTTGGGGCACATGGTGGACCTGGGACCCCAAACTGACCACCGCGCTGATCCTCTGGTTCATATATGTTGGCTATAATATGCTGCGTAGCTACATGGGCTACACCGAGAGCAGTGCGCGTGCAGGAGCAGTGTTCGCCATCGTCGGCGTCATCGACGTGCCCATCATCTACGAAGCAACAAATTGGTGGCGTACTCTGCATCCACCCGCTCAAGTCGGCGTCGCTGGTGCCCTGCCCAACACGGTCGTCGCGACCCTACTAGTCTCACTGACCACCTTCACCCTGCTCTATAGCTTCCTGATGGTACAGCTTTACCACCTGCAGAAGTTGCAGACGCATATTCAGCGCCTACGCGAGCAGGGTTCATAGCAAAACAAGAATCTTGCAAAACTCTTCTGGCGTTTCTGAAGCAATCACCTTGAGCGTCAGGTCCATCAGCACTCGCTACTCGCGAGATAGGCTTCGTGACCATAAGGTTGGTCTATCCCCCTTACTTAGGTAACCGTTCTAAAATCTGATTAAGCTTTTCCTCTTGAATGTCGAAACGGCCTTCTACTCCATCAAAGCGAGCGTCCATTCTATCAAGGCGACCCTCTACCCTATCAAAGCGAGCGTCCATTCCGTCAAGACGACCCTCTACCCTATCAAAGCGAACGTCCATTCCGTCAAGACGACCCTCTACCCTATCAACGCGAGCGTCCATTCCGTCAAGACGACCCTCTACCCTATCAAAGCGAGCGTCCACCCCATCAAAGCGAGCGTCCACCTCATCAAGGCGACCTGCTATGCCCTTGATATCCTCTCTCATCTCGCGAATATCCCGCTGTTGCTCATACACCACTCCCCACGTTTTTGTAGCATAGAAATCACTTGTTTCAAACTTCGCCTTGAGCTCGGACGTTTGGAAATCTACCCGTTGCTCTAGTTTACTAAATCGAGCGTCAAGAGAGGTGAAATGCTGATTGATAGCGCCAAATTGTTGAGAAAGCGCCTTCTCTAAACTATCAAATCTTTGGCCCATCTGCTGACCTATCTGCCCTATGGCCTGCTCATGCTCAGACAGTCGCCTGTGCTGTTCAGCAATCTGTTGCTGTAAGACGTTAATTCGTGCGCTAATCCGTTCTTCAAGCTGTCTTATATCAGAAATGTGTTCTGCCCTTATAGTAGAGAGAGCACGTTCTAAGGCTTCAACCCGCTCTTCTAACGTCGGCATATGACCCTCCCTTCTCCTCTGTAGAGTATAGCATACTTTTTGTCTGAAAAGCGGTACATCTTCTCTCCCGCGACACAAAAATACTGACGTCTTTTTCTCCGAGCTATTGTACCCTCAACGGTTTCGTAAAGGCTGTCGACATCAAGTGTACGATTGAGGTGTTCGGAGATCTCGCGGATGACGCGAACGCCGGGCAGGAGCCAATCGGCGAAAGCTTGGGGGCTGGCGTTGACGAGCTGTTTGAAATTGCTATCCCATAGACCCATACATGTCTACCTCTTCCACGTAGTTTTATTGTTCCATGATTATA
>JAFATZ010000182.1 GCA_019243675.1 Ktedonobacteraceae bacterium
GTTCGTTGTAGATGGGAGCACACAGTTATGGGGCAGACAGAGAAAGAGGAACATGAGCAGCACCGTCGGCAAGCGCATTCTGGTCATTGAGCCATCACGCACCATACGAGCTATTTTCACGCTCAATGTGCGACCCAGTGGGCACCACGTGGTGATCTTCCAAGACTATGAAGCTGCGTTAGCTGCGTTGCCACGTTTTCGAGAGCCGCCGCCTGACATCGCCTTTGTGGCTGTGCATACTAATCGGCCTGCGAGTGCGCAGGCGCTCATGCAACTCAGCGCTTTGTGTCCACAGACTAGGCTCATCATGATGATTACCCAGGAGGAGAACACGAACTTTACGGTACAGCGTCTGGCAAGTGCCACGCTGGCTGTGCCGCTGGTGAAGCCGTTTCGCATTCGCGACGTGCTGGCCTTGATTGCAGGTGTCTCGCCAGGGGATCTCTGAGATCGGTGAACTTCACGCATCATGGTGTTTAGTGGCTGTGGGGCCAAGGTTCGCCCAAGGGCCAGCGACAACGGTCACCACCGCCAGCCATCGACTCCATCTCGGCGATAAGGTCGTCGAAGAAGGCACGCCAGCGATCACCGTCTTCACCGGGCCATTGTCCGGAGTAGTATATCCAGGCGTCAGGCAGAGTATCAGAACTGGAACGGATGGCGAGCATATCTGGGCCGGATTTCGTGTGGCTCCACGAGTAGTCTTCACCACGGCGCTCAATGTACACAGGCTCGTCGGGTGTGGGGCGGGCAGCCAGGATGTCTAAATATAACTCTTCTCGGTTCAAGGTTCTTCCCTCCTCTCAGCAAAAGTACTCTATTTACATTGTACCACTTGGAGCCAGCCGAAGGAGCATACCGACGATCCAACAAAGTAGCCATAACGCACATCTTTTCGCGTAAAAGTGTATTCCATCTCTAGAGAAAAGGAAATCAGGTCTACATGAACGAGAAATGTGCATCTACTGCGCTTCAAGGGAGAAAACAAGCGGCTTCAGACCTCGTACAAACGTGCTGAAGCCACTTTGGGATAATCGAGAGAAAAAGTGGAAGTGCCAAAGGCAGACTTAGAGGCCAAGATACTAGCTTGTGGCATTCGTCCTCCATCAAAGGGGAGGAATGCCGTAAGAGCTAACGGGTCTCCCTGCTGGGACGAAGCTGATCCGCTTGTATCTGAGCAGTTGTCTTGGCTTGCTCTATCATCTGCTGTGCTCTGTTCTGATCAAGAGCACCATTGACAGCAATCTCCGTCCGGGCAAGCCAGCGTTGCGCCGTCTCGCGACCTCCCAGCCCAAAGGCCAGACCGAACGCAAGGGCGACCGCTCCCACAATGGCCGTAAACAGCACATTGATGAGAGCTGGGGCAATTTGTAATTGTTCTAGGGCAACCAGTAGTGCAAAGCCCATGATGGCCCACCGGGCGATTCCGGCAAAAATGAGTGAGTTGCCCAGGCGGGTGGTTGCCGTTGCAGCACGGACGATATCAGCGACAAAGGTCGCTGCCAGCGTGCCCAGGAAGAGAACCAGGATTGCGACAAACACGTTGGGAATGTAGGCCACTAATCCGCTCAGGACGGCACTTACTGTCGGGATACCTAGTGCATCGGTGGCAGGTACTAAGAAGATCAGCAAGATGAACCAGTAGGCAATTTTGCCTAAGATCCCCGCCGTATCGGTACGTACGCCGATCTGCTGTTCCAGACGTGTCAAACCAATACGGTCTGCCAAGCGATCAAAGCCGATCTTGCGTAACAGCAACGTCAGACCGCGACTGACCAAGCTAGCAATGAGCCAGCCAATCAACAGGATAACCAGAAACCCAAGAAATCTTGGAATAAAGGTGAGTAGGAGATTTAAGGCGTTAGTGAACGCCGTAAAGATCGCTTCACCCCAGTTTGTCACGATAACAGGCATAGTTGACTCCTTCTTCTTTCAGATGATCCATTTTTAACATAAGAAAATTCTTCTCATATCCCAGCTATTACACGGTCAAACGTATTGCTCCGTTTCAATTGTCACCAGCCCTCTCAGGTTGCGCAGAGGTCACTACACCCTTACAGACAGCAGTTTTCGAAGGCATTCCGACGAGGGTGCGTCAGAATACCCCTCCTGAAAAAATCGCTGGCTGTAGGATCAAATGACAGTTTGCTCTTGTGGTGATTCTGCTCCTCACGTGTTGTGGAGAGGGGAAGTTTGTCAGTTTATGACCTGTACTTTCTTGAAGGCAGAGAAACTAATCTGAATGAGTGGCGACCTACCCGATACGATTGATAGCAGAAAACAAGCGAGTTCAGGAAGTGTAGAAAAGATGTGAAGCCGCTGGCAAAATTTGGGGGAAAATCGGGAAAAAAGGGGGGTGCCGAAGGGGGGACTCGAACCCCCAAGCCACTTAAGGCACAACGCCCTGAACGTTGCGTGTCTACCAATTTCACCACTTCGGCTTATTTTTAATGGTCATTTTGCCAACAGAAACAATGATACAGAATCCCTC
>JAFATZ010000208.1 GCA_019243675.1 Ktedonobacteraceae bacterium
TTCTTCGTCATCTTCATCGGTTTCGAGCACTTGCGAGACGAACTCAATGTTAGTGCGCCCACATTTGAAGCGACCGGTTATCTTTAGAGCGTCCGTCGATAACTCCTCTGCAAGTTCACGCACAACCTCCATCATCTGAACGAAGGCATCTTGCAGTTGCTCGAGTGCATCCTCTTCAGAGGGTTCCTCACCATCTGCTATCAACTCACTGCTCGGTTGACTTGTGCTAGCTTCGGGTAAGCGTTGTCTAGCCAGTTCATTCAACTGTTTAAGCGCCTGAGCAAGGGCTGGAGAAAAAGCGCTACTTTCCCGTTCGGCAAGCTTTGTATTCTCCTCTGTATCAGGCTCTTCGCCATTTAGCCCGTTAACCTCTCCCTCTTCTTCCTCGTTGGCTGCATCCATTCCTATGGCGGTCTCCACCATCAATATTTGCTGGTGTAACTGCTCAGCTACTTCGCGGTTCATATATGCTGTAATTCTTGCCTGTCGTGATGCTGCAAACAATTGAAATTGAGGCCAATCACGATAACGCTGTCTTCCTCGTAGATAGCGCATATCGACTATCCCAAGTGTATCTAGCCGTAGCGAAAGTTCCATAAAATCCTCCTCATTAAGCAGAGTGGATGGAGTACATCGGTTGCCCTATATCGCACAACTGGCATTGCTACCGGGTTCTCTCTCATCTCATTCTTTTTGCCAGTTTTATCTATAAGCATAAAATAAGCTCAGCATTTGTTCTTTCTGTGGAAAAAGAATACCTGATGATACACTTCAACATCATACCACAATTCTTTCCTTTGTTACGACTGATGTGCTTCAACCTGCCAGTTTCTCCTAGCATAGGAGCTTTTACTGTACTGAGTTCGCTGTATTCCACTCCATATCTCTTCCTTTAGAACACAATCGTTTTGTTCTTATGCACTAACACGCGATCTTCTATATGTAGGCGCACAGCTTCGGCAAGCACGCGGCGTTCGACGTCTCTTCCTTTGCGGATGAGGGCTTCCAGCGTATCGCGATGGTTGCAGTGAATAGCGTCCTGAGCGATAATTGGACCTTCGTCCAGTTCATTGCTGATGTAATGAGCTGTCGCACCGATGAGTTTAACGCCACGCTCAAAGGCTCGCTCGTAGGGGTTAGCACCCACAAAGGCGGGTAGAAAACTGTGATGAATATTAATAATCTGGTGGGGATACGTGCTCACAAAAAAAGGTTCTAGGATTTGCATGTAGCGGGCAAGTATCAAGAAATCGACCTTGCCATGTAGAAAGTCGAGCATCCTCTGCTGATCTTGCTGACGGCTTTCTTTATGTATAGGAAAATAATAGTAGGGGATATCGTACATAGCAGCCAGCAGTTCCAGATCGCGGTGATTACTAATAATGCATGTGATATCCATCATCAGCTCTTTACTGTTCCAGCGCCACAATAAGTCAATCAGGCAGTGATCCGCCTTTGACACAAAGATGCAAGCACGCTTGCGCTGGCGAGAATAGTACACATTCCACTCCATGTCGAACATGCGTGCAATCGGCTGAAAAGTATCTATGAGCGCGGGAGCCTTCAATGTAAAACTATCTTCTGCAAAGGACACGCGCATAAAAAACGTGCCATTATGTTGACTACTAGAGTACTGATCAGATTCAATAATATTGCCATTGTGCTGAAAGATGAAGCTAGAGACCGCTGCCACAATTCCTGACTGATCGGGACATGAGATAAGAAATGTGATAGTATGGTTATTTATATACTCTAGGGGCATTACGCTGTCCTTTTCTTATAGTACTTATTGCTCAGAGAGCTTGAGAACCTCGGTAGGGAAAAATACTGGCTATTGCCCTGCTCGGCGTTCTCATGGTAGACTTTTTTGCTCTCACCTGTCAATAGGTCATTTAGTCTCTAGCTTTTGCGAGAGCGATAATGTTACAATGTCATGTGGAAAGCAAAAGCAGAGTAAAACAGATAATGCAAAAAGACAATAGGGAACAATCAATGGGTAGCATAGAGATGGCAGGGCTTGATTGGTGCATAGATAGAATGCTACCAGCCTTTCAGAGGCCACCGCGTCTCGATGTCTATGATATGCGAGGGGCAGCACGTGAAGTTCAACTGGCTGCCACTACCTTGGCTGGCCTTGTTAATCGTCCACAGCCTCGTGTGTATCTTATCAATAACGATGAGGACCAATTCTGGCTGACGCAGGCTTTCGCAACTATACCACAGAATGTTGCTGTTCTCAACGATAATGACGTTTTGCAAGCGATGCTTGTCACTTACGGTAACAGTGTTCGGGGGACAATTATCTACGATCCTAAGCTTATTGATACTGTGAATGTTGCTACAACGCTGGCTGGTCAACGCGATGGCCTCGTTGCTTCTCCTGAGCTTGCTCAGACGTTGCAGCAGGGACATGGTCTCCCAGTTCTTGAAGACTTGCGTAACCACAAGTGGCGTACGCGAACGCAGGCATACAATTGGGCGCGGCACAATCTGCTCACTGCTGCATCGGCACGCCTAGTCGCTGGCCTTGATCCTACTAATGTGAATGGACTACGTTCGTTTCTCGTTGCCACGCGTACCTTTGTCTATTGGCTCGACTCGCGTAAGTACCTGCCAGACCTCAGCAATGGTTTACTCTCTGAACGCGCTCTGATGCAAACGATCCTGGATCATTTCTCAGCAGTAGCAGTGCATCTGGGCTGGTTCATTGCCGAGGGTAGTGGCGTAAGCTTGACGTCGCAGGCGGGCATACCCGTACTTGCCAGCGATTTCTTTTACAACTTAGAGGTGTGGACTGCTGTACAACCCCAGCAGTCAACTGTATCGAAGCAAGCTGCTGAGGACGAAGTGCCATCTCCCGTCACAGGCAAAGTCTATGTTTCTTTTACTATGAGTGATGGTGATAATCTCCAGTACTGCCAGCATCGCATGCTATACCTGTGGCATGATAGCAATCGCGGCTCGCTGCCTATCGGCTGGACTCTCTCTCCAGCCATTATGCAAGCCGCGCCAGCTATGGCCAACTACTATATGAGTAGTGCAACCCACAATGACGAATTCGTTGCCGGGCCAAGTGGCGCAGGCTACATCTTCCCGTCGCGCTGGCCCACCGAGCAGCTTGCTCCATTTCTACGGCGTACTGGGCAGTTGATGCGAGCCATGTACATGAGCACGCTGCAGGTACTTGACACCGACTTCTTGCACAGTGCAGGTTTACCAATCGGTCTGAAGGGTATGACCTTTACTAACGCTAACCAACACCATGATTATGTTCAGTTCTTGCATCCATTCGGTTTACGTGGCATGCTCAGTGGGGCCGGACTAAGCACTGCAAAGACGAAGAATATTGACGGTGTGCCACTGTTGCAAAATCTTGGCCTTGCTAGTAATGTCGCCAAAACGGTGAGGTTGATTAAAAACGCTGCCGCTGCACATAGAGAGCGGCCGCTCTTCTTGAATGTCTATGTACTAGCCTGGTCAATGACCCCTTCGGACCTCAAACAGGTCGTACAACAGTTCGGTAGCGAGTATGAGATTGTCTTGCCGAAGACGTTGTGGGCGATGCGAGTTAGCATGAAGTAGTGAGGAATAGATACGTATGGACAACATCGAACAAGCATTGAAACAATATTTCGGACACGACACCTTTCTTCCTGGTCAGCATGAGATCGTTGAGCAGGTAGTAAGTAGGCGCGACGCATTAATCCTCATGCCAACTGGCGGAGGCAAATCGCTCACCTACCAACTCCCGGCCCTACTCCTGCCAGGGCTGACCATCGTAGTCTCGCCGCTGATTGCGCTGATGCAAGACCAAGTAGACCGCTTGAAGGTCAATGGTATCCCTGCCTCTTTCATTAACACCTCTTTGAGCAATACAGAGCGCATCCGTAGGGAGAGTGAAGCCCTCAATGGTTCTTTAAAGCTGCTCTATGTTGCTCCTGAACGCGTTATGGCTGATAACTTTCTTGCCCTTCTTGATCGCATTGAAAAGAACGTGGGCATCTCTCTGCTGGCTGTCGATGAGGCACATTGCGTGAGTGAATGGGGACACGATTTTCGACCGGAGTACCGACAGTTGTGGCAATTGCGTGAGCGCTATAAACATTCACCTACGTTGGCCCTCACTGCAACAGCCACTGAGCGTGTACGCGACGATATTCTTACGCAACTGAGACTGCGTGACCCGTATATTCACATCGCTAGCTTTAATCGACCCAATCTCTACTACGAGGTGCGCCAGAAAAACCAGAACACCTACGCAGAGCTAGTGCAATTGTTGCGTGAGCAGCCCGAAGCGTCCTCAATTGTCTACTGCACTACTCGTAAAGGAGTGGATGAACTGTGTGAGTGCCTGTGCCGTGACGGAATACGTGCGCTACCTTATCATGCAGGTCTCACTAATGAGCAGCGTACCGAGCACCAAAGGCGCTTCATTCGCGATGAGGTGCCCGTGCTGGTGGCTACAGTTGCTTTTGGTATGGGCATAAGCAAACCCGATATCCGCTCTGTCATCCATTACGACCTACCTAAGAGTCTAGAGGGATATTATCAGGAATCGGGACGAGCAGGACGTGATGGACTCCCTGCTCAATGTATTCTCTTCTTTGGTCATGGAGATCGTGTCAAAGTTGAGTACCTCATAGGGCAAAAGCAAGATGTCAACGAGCAATATATTGCCCTTGAGCAGCTTCGTCACATGTTAGCTTATGGTGACAGTCAAACATGTAGGCGACGGAGGCTGCTGAGCTACTTTGGCGAAACGCTGAATGTTGAGAATTGTGGCAACTGTGATATTTGTCTGCGTCCTATGGCACTGGAGGACCGCACTATTGATGCCCAGAAATTTTTATCTTGTGTCGCAAGAACGCAGCAGCGCTTTGGTATGCGCTATATCGTGGATGTGTTGCGGGGTGCCAATACGCAAAGAATCCGCGACATGGGACATAACCAGCTTTCAACCTATGGTATCGGTAAAGATCGCAGTGTAGACGAATGGCAGTATCTTGGTCGCACACTCTTACAGCAAGAATTGCTCTACGAGTCCACCGATGGCTATCACATACTCAAGCTAAATGCGCTTTCACATGAGGTGCTGAGAAAACAGCGCAAGGTTTTCATCTCTGTTCCTGTCGTTGCTACTCCGGCACATCAAGCTAAAACCAGCCAGCAGGTGCTCGACCCTGCCTCGCAACGCCTCTTCCAACACCTGCGTAGCCTGCGCCGTGTACTTGCAGATGAGCAGGGAGTACCACCATATGTCGTGTTCTCCGAAGCAACTCTACGTACTATGGCACAGTTGCGTCCACAAACTCGGACGCAGTTTGCACGTATCCCCGGCGTCGGTGACTGCAAACTGGAGGCATACTTCAAGCCCTTTACCGATGAAATACGTCTCTACTGCCAGGCTCACAACTTGAGTATGGGTCTAGAACCGTCACTGGTTGGGCGAGAACAGGAAAGGGATGCTGTCCTTGCTTCATTGGTCGGTCCTGCGCCATCTTCTCGCATGGTTACCCTAGGACTTTACAGAGCAGGGCGAGACATTGAAGCTATTGCCCGCGAGCGCGGCCTTAACCTGCGTACGATCATAGGGCATCTTGTTGAACTGATCGAGTCTGGAGAGAGTATCGACATCGAGCGAATCGTGCTGCCTGATCGTCAGAAGATCATCTGTAATGCCCTGCAAATGCTTGGGGGTGATATGCTCAAGCCTGTAAAAGAATTTCTCGGCGAGGAATACTCGTATGAAGAGATACGTTTGGTTAGAGCATTAACCCGTCAAGCGCAATAGAAATTTTGAAATCATCGTGTGGTTTGAACCACACAATGATTTCATTTGCTCTATGCTACTGCTTTTTGGGAGGCTCTGCCAGCGTTGCCTCGTCGCCTACATCCAAAGCGTCGTTCTGGTCCTCGATCTGCTGATGGAGCCAGAGGGCCAGAGTCTTATTGTCACGCTTAGTAGGACGTTTGCGCTCAGTCACATCACGCTTAAAGTGATCGCTCTTAGCAGTAATGCGCTTATCGCGTAGTTTTCCTCTCATGCATTCCATTCCTATCTCTCCATCTGGGGTTTTCCTAGGGCATTCTTGTCTCGTTCGGCCTGATTAGCAGGCTCGGCACCAGGATGTTCCTGGACTTGAGGGAGCTGCTCCACTATTCGTGCTATAACCAAGTCCAGATCTAGAAGATGTCGCGACGGGAACACCATTTGACCAATCGATTTCAAGATATTTCCTGGTGTTGTAAAGGGATGGTAAGTTGGCGACGACCTTGCGTGTTGACGTATCGATCACATCCCCTGAGTCGCCGACATAGACAAAGCGCCCGTCTCTACTATGTAATAACCATCCTTCTCTATTGCAATCATAGCGACATGGGTTTTCGGTTCCTTGCATCGACCTGAGAGGAATATCGGCAACTTGTCTGGGAGCCTGATCTGGTAGCCCGCTGACATCGAAGACATGAACATAACTATTGGCCGTATCGATGACATATACTTCCTTCTCATCGGGAGACAGAGAAATACCATGGCTCGGCAGGCCTGTTGAAGCCGTGAAACCATTAATAGGAACAGAATACAAGACATTGCCGCTGCTAATACTACTAACCTGGAAACCAAAGTAGCCCGTAGAAGTTGTGAAGGCCAAGGTTTCAGCTCTATTGATAGTAAATGGTCGCACGCCAGCTACTAGCGGGCCAATCTGCTGAATTATCTGATTAGTAGAAGTATCTACAACTACCAAATAGTTGTAGTTTAAGGCACCCAAGTAGACGTGTGAACCGCTCAAACTAACAATCGTGTTATGCGCCGCTGCGCCCGTGTTTACAAAAATACTACCAGTGATACTACCATCGCTAGCGTTAAGAATATGCCAAGTTCCGTCGTTTGAGGCTTGCCCATCAGGCATATAAATAGTGTTTCCATCAGGGCTTATGGCCATGCTATCAATGCCGAAGGGATAATCCTTCGTCCAGACGACTTTGTCGGTGAGTAAGTTATACTTGAGCAACGATCCGTTGCCATTTGGACCGCCGTCGCCATGATAGCTGAGGTAAAGTGAAGCCGTTGCTGGATCTACAACAGCCCCTCGTCCTCCCTGAAACATCGGCAGCTTGACCTGTTTAACGAGGCGCTGACCGTTGTCCATATCATAGACGTATAAACCACCGTCGGGAAAGACATAGACGTAATGCGTGGTTGATGGTGCTGCTCCTTTAGCATGTGTTACATCCTGGGTCAAGGTAATCGAACATAGTACGGTGAGAAGCAATAGAGATGGTAGAAGATAACGCTTTCTGAATTTTCCTGAGGAAGACACTAGCTTGAGACTCCTTTCTTAGCGCGGGAGTGATCCATTGTGGTTGTTTGCGTCGAAGACGACGTGATAGTTCACCGTCCGGTGAACTATCACGTCGTGACGAAATCGTGGATCTACTGAGACAATCCTAGTGGATGTCGGTTTGTACCTTGGTTGAGGAAAGGTTATGGATATCTGTGGATTATGGGTTTACGGTTGAGAGATGGAAACCGTTTTTGCTTTCAAGCGGGGTAGACGGGCTGCACGTCAACATAGATAATTCCCTGCCACTCTTTACGCGTCCCCAACAAGGCAAAATCGAAGCGGTCGACATCAAGAACCGCTGCAATATCCTCGAAGGGAAAGTCTTTGTCGCCCTGTTCCCACCAATCGAAGCGCCCCGATACTCGCAACTGAGCAATATCCTTGGCAAGAGCCTCCCCTACGTTGGCGCGTCCCTGCAGCAGTGCTTCGACATAGTCTGCGCAGACAACATCCTCATTTCCATAGGTGAAGTCGCTGGTCATGCCTGTCGGTAAGAGGGCGATACTTGCTTCGGTTGGAGTTGCTAGGGTAGTAGCATAGTTTGCTGTAGCACGAGCGTTAGTAAGTGCGCAGGGCAGTATATAGCTTGCGTTAACTGCATCAACTGCTCCCTGCGTTCCTGCTCCAGTACGTTGAATGAGAAGGCGTCCATGTACATCCGCCTGTGCCACACAGACAGGAGAATTGTTGAGGTCAAAGCCCGGAATGAGGCGTCCCCCGACTTCACCCGCCAGCAGTGCTCCTGGTTCATGCTCACGCAATGCTAGGGCCTCTTCTACGGTGCGCACCAACCATAAACCACGAGCACCACCTGCGAAGGCGTACCCTGCCACACTAAAGGCGCGAATAACGTCGACGACAATCACGACGCCCTTTGCCTGTGCAACTGTCGTGCGGTCTACTCTCACAATCTGCATAATACCTCTTACTCTTCTCTGCGGTAGTTGCCCACCTGAGTTAAAAATATACTCACAAAGCCCCTAATGATGAGGGCAGCAATGCTCACCTCTATAACTATCATAAGCCCCCAGAGCCAGGTAAGTGAGATGTGAGCCTGGTTAGCTGCGGCGTGCATGTCTAAGGAGTTGCTCAGCAGTGGGAGCAGAATAATAAGAGGAATAGCTAATAGACTTATACAAAAGAGTATGACGATGATCGGCAGTATGTAGCGCCATAAGCCAGAGTCGCGCAGATTCTCTGTTTTTGCAGTGCCATATGCCTTTCTTGGTCCACTACTCGCCTTCTCTAATGCACTTTCTGGCGCTGCGAATGGCGCAGACTTTGCTGTATTTGTGTTCTGGTCAGCGGGGAAGTTTTGTGTTGACGCGCCTGAGCTTTTTTCTTGCATGCAACCTCTTTTGTATCACTACTGACTGATTTCAGTATATCACATTCATAGTAGAGAAAATTCCTTGACATTTCGCGGGGCGAATGTTATAGTTGCTGATAGCATCAATTAGGGCGCTTAGCTCAGCGGAAGTAGCGCTTCGTTCACACCGAAGAGGTCACTGGTTCGATCCCAGTAGCGCCCATTCTTTGTCTTTGTAGTCACCTCTTCTTGCTACTCTTTCGTGTAAGCTGTATATATTGCATCAATGCTCCAGTTATGCTTTATTGAAGGTATGAGCCAAGAATTTGTACTACAACGACAGCAGCTTATCGAGTCACTCATCCAGGCGGGTATTCGTGATGAGGCCGTGCTGAGAGCAATGGCTAGTACAGCGCGTGAGCAGTTTGTTGACCAAGAACAGCGTGACTTGGCTTATGCTGATCGTGCTTTGCCAATTTTGATGGGTCAAACCATCTCTCAACCACTTATGGTCGCTGTCATGACGCAGGCATTACAGCTTAGCGGGAGTGAGCGTGTACTGGAAATTGGTACTGGCTCTGGCTACCAAACTGCGGTCTTGGCCCATCTTGCTGCTTATGTCTATAGCGTTGAACGCTATCAGCAACTCTCGTATGTGGCGGCTCTTCGTCTAGTACAGGCCAAACTAGATAACATCTCTCTCTACGTGGGTGATGGTTCCCTGGGCTGGCTCGATGAAGCCCCCTACGAACGTATTATTGTAACGGCTGCAGCTCCTGAAGTACCGCCATCTCTTGTTGCGCAATTAGCGATGGATGGTTTGTTGGTGATACCCGTGGGTAGTCAGAGGCGGCAAGACTTACTGGTAATACGGCGTACCTCATTAGAGACACAGACATACTCGCTCGGTAGTTGTGTCTTCGTGCCGCTTGTGGGTGTCCAAGGATGGCATCCTGGGTAAGAGTAGGATTGTGATGGATGCGCTTGTATTGCAAAGCAGAAAAGAAATGGTATATAATGAGAAGAAATGGCTTGCTTGTTAGAAGCGCATTGTTGTGGTGTGAGGAGTTTTAACATGCTAGGTACACTGGTGGGGATACACATTACCAATTTCTTAGGTCTGACAATGCTCTTAGTGTTATGGATAATCCTCTTCAAATTCACTCATCTGCTTATCATGCTGCTACGTCACGAGCCTCTCATTGGTTGGGCTATCGGCCCTCTGGGCATAACGATCATGTCTTTGCACGAACCTACGGCATTCTACATATGGCTTGATGTACTTTGTCCAGCTCTGGTATCTGCAGCTTTGCTCCATCTGGGCTTATTTACGTCATTATCCCCCATTACACTACCCCACCGTCCGCTTATAGAGATTATAACTATAGCGATTGCTGTGTTGCTCACGAGTACTGGAGATGTACTCAATGCCCTGCGCGATCTACGTTATCCCCTCTGGGGAGAGGCACGTATATTACGCAGTATCCAAACAGTGCGCGCAACCTGGGCAAAAATTCACTTTACCCCCTTTGGCTATTCATACCTCAACGACCACTTTGGTGCTAATCCAACGGACCTGTTGCAAGCCCTATGAGGCATCGCCTTTTGAACTTGGCTTGCGTGGTATAGTAAAGTGAAATGTCGTGCCAATACCATGTTGGTTGTTAGTGAGCCAAATTTTGCCTCCGTGTCCATCAACGATGGCTTTAGCAACGAAAAGTCCTAGGCCAATGCCAGCGTATTCGCGGCTTGCAGTGTTGTGTATGCGGTAGAAGCGCTCGAAGATGTGGTCGAAAAGCTCTGGACTCACCCCTATGCCTTGATCCATGACACTTACCAGGTAATTGCCTTCCCATTCCTCCAAGCGCACAACGACCTCTCCACCCTGTGGTGAATATTTTACTGCGTTATCTAGAATGTTGCCGATAACTTGGCTCACACGTGTACGGTCGGCGACGACTTGAGTGTTCTGCTGTTGGATAATAAAAGAGAACGTGTGCTGTTCTGCACTGGCCTGCGCGAGACGGACACATTCGGCTAGTAAATCTGCAAAGTAGAATGTTGTGTATTCCAGCGTAAACTGGTTCTCGCGCATACGAGAGCGATCAAGCAAATCGTTGACCAAGCGTTCCAGGTGCTCTGTTTGGCTTTGCATAACATAGAGACTGTGTAGATCGTAGTTTTCGGGTAAGTCAGTCACAGAAGGTGTTACTTCTGGCTGAGTTGTACGGGCTTTACGCAATCGGCGTTCAAGACGTCGTATCAAATGTTGTGTATAGCCTTTAATAGCTGTCAGAGGGGTGCGCAACTCATGTGAGACCACCGAAATGAACTCATCCTTGAGCTGTTCTACCTGTTTGGTCGATGTGACGTCATTGAGCACCGCTACGACCCCGATGGGAAGGATACGCTTTCCGCTCACGTCGTGTAATGGTGCAACGCTGATGCTGAGTGTCAATGGCACAATTTCTTGCCTACCACTGGCCATCAATTCCTGATTCATCGCTGTTTTACCCATCAGTCCCTGGTCAATGACGTTTGCCAACTGGTGCAACCACAGCACGTTGCTCTTCTTAGCTACCTCGCGTAGCGGCATAGCAGTCTGAAAATCAATCTTTGCCTGTGCGAGTAAACAGCGTGCAAACTGGTTAAGTGAAACAATCGCGCCCTGGGCATCCGTAATCAGCAAGCCCTCGGCCATACTGTTGATAATCAGCTCCAGGCGTTGGCGTTCGTGTTCTGCCTGTCGCCATAGCGCGGTCTCGCGTTCTCGCAAACGGGTGTTCTCTAGAGCTACTGCTGCATAATCGGCAATCATGGAAGTCAATTTGAGAAGATTGGTATCGAAGGCTCCCACTACCACATCGAACAGGCTCAGCATGCCAATGATGCGATTCTCGATGGTCAGTGGAATATTGAGAACCGAACCGATCTGTGCTCCTTCGATATCTTCCTGGGTGCGATACTCTACTACCTCGTCGGGAGCATCGAAATAGGCTGAATTGGCTAATTGCTCGGCGCTGACGAGAGGAAAATCGATGACATGAGCAGCACTAGCAATCTTCTGAAACATCTCTTCTAAAAATGAGGTACTGAGTGGATGACAAGGTATAATAAACAGTTCAAAAGGATCACCTTTGAGGAGTATACAACATGCCGCAAGTCCATAACGTTCTTGCAGTGCGGCTAGAAGTGCGCGATGGACGTGAAAGCGATCAATTGCCGCAACAAAACGTTTTCCTATAGTATTGATATACTCCATTTCCTGACTGATAGTCGTAGGTGTATCTGCAGCTTGTCCGTGAAAAGAGCGCAGTTCGCTCTCTATAAACGGAAACCTTGGGTGAACGGAACTATCCATGTCATTCTTCTACTGCGTTTGTTCTAGTTGATGAAGCACTTCGTCATAAAGTGGAGGTGCTATGAGGTCACCTGTTAGCTCTCTCAGACCAGCAAAACATTCATCCAGCAGGGCATCTAATCCTGCTGATAGTTCCTTGGCAGTCACGCCAGAGAGTTGTTCACGCATTACAGATGGGACAATTTCCGCATAAGGCATTTTGGCAAAGAAGTAGAGAAATGGATATCTGTCCATAACATGTTTCGCTGCGACTTGTACGAGGACGCGAGTTGTTGCTTTGCCTAAAAGAGGAGCTACTCGCTCATCGATCAGATGTATCGCTTTCAAGTACGCTTCAGTCACCTGTTCCTGAGGGATGGAAGAGGAGTCATCGAACATGAGTGGCATGTTTTTCTCCCTTCACTTTTTGATGTTCTCCACCTCCTAATTATAACACAGTGATCTGCTGCTTGTAAGTGCATAGTACTGTGATGGTGCGAGTGAGTTTGAGCTTACACATGACTCCACAGCACCTTCAGTCTTTATATGAGTCGGAAAAGCCGTGCCAGCCAGAGGCGAAATCCTCTCAACGCTACTTTGCGCTCAGGCTCACGCTGAGCAGCCATTTCTATCAAGCGTTGTCGCCCTTCTTCCTGGCGTGCTCTAGCCTTGTCTGCCTCCTCTTGCACTG
>JAFATZ010000179.1 GCA_019243675.1 Ktedonobacteraceae bacterium
ACGCTGAGGGCCAACAGTACTAGTAGGAAGGTGCCCAAGGCACCAAGGGGACTGACAACAGCGGCAAGCAGATCACCGCCGCTCTTACCGTGATAGGCAGCTACAGTAGTCAAGGTGAGGCCAAACACCTCCAACAGCACGCAGGGAATGGCGACGCCCAGGAAAGTGAGCCAGAAGACACGCCTAGCCGACGTATTTTGCGGCTGGTTTACGTTGTAGTCGGCTGCATACGAACTCCACCCGGTAGCAAAACCGTAGGCAGCGCCGCCAAAGGAGATGAATGCAGCGATCTCAGCAATGCCAGACGCTTGCGGTGCAACAATTGAGATCTTGGGGCCAGCAATGAGCAGTATGATGGCAAAAATGAGGACCATGGGTATCCAGGCATAGCGTTCATAGCGATGGACATACTTATAGCCGTAGATGCTCACAAGCGTTGTAAGAGCGGCAATGATGAGAATGCCTGCCCAGCGCGGGACGGCCCCTCCGCTCAACGCCGCTACCAATTGACCACCAACGATGACGTTGACAGTCGACCAACCAAGGCAGGCTGCAACATTGAATAGAGCCATAATGATAGCACCGACCCAGCCAAAGGAGAAACGTGAAATGGTCATCTGACGCAGGCCAAGCCTGGGTCCTAGCGTTGAGAAGAACGCCACTGGCAGTGTGCCTAGGATAGTAAAGACAACGATAGCGGCAATGCCATCCCAAAATCCGAGGCCGAAAACGGGCACAGCCAGAGCACCGAGAGCGACCGTAGAGATTACAAGATTAGCTGAGAGCCACATAGTAAAATTGTCGAAGATGCGGACATGAGTACGCTCTTTCGGTGGTACAGGCTCAATACCACGCGTCTCAATACCTCGTTCTGCAAGGGCAACTGTTCCTGAAGACATAATTTTTTTCTTCCTCAACCAAAAAAACCTACTGATCAATTATATCACTAGACTGTTTGCAGGAAAACGGGTACAATGACATATATGTTATATGTGGATAGGAATGCACCTGTCCATACATCTAACCTCAGAACATGGGTGACAGTGCAGACAACCCCAGAGAGATACCCTTAGTGTCATCCATGCCTAGAGCAACGCAGTCCGAGAGGCAGTGGAGATTGCCTGTACCACCGTTCCAATGGCTGCAACAGTGGTGATGGGAGTATACCAAGCGGGAGGTTGCATGTCATCTATGAACAGCGCAAATCATCATATTGCCTCATCTTCCGTAGAGGAAACGATTACTACCGTCGAGCAGTTGCGTCAAGAAAACTCTAGCCTATGTAACACGCTGCAAACACTGACACGGGAGAATGCTCTGCTCAACGAAGTCATCTCTACTGTTGGGTCAACACTACGACTCGATGAGGTACTACGTCATCTTGTAGATACTGTCCTACGTGCTACATGTTGCAATTCTGCCTTCATGTATTTGTATGACAAAGAAAAAGAGCGTCTCGTGTTGGCTAGCACTAATGAGCGCTATCGGCATCTTGTAGGCAAAATTACGCTCGCTCTTGGTGAAGGTTTAGTGGGCTGGGTCGCTCTGCATAACACACCGGTTCTCTTGACTGATCAAGCCATGGCTGATCCGCGCTTCCAGTACTTTCCTGAGTTGGAGGAGGAGAAATTTCAATCCACCATGACCGTCCCTATCATAGCCAAAGACCGTCACCTCGTCGGGGTCATTATGCTACAGGCGGTAGCTCCTCATGAATTCACTGAGCAGGATCATAAATTTCTTATCAACACGGCTGCACTGGTCGGCGGAGCTATTGAGAATGCTCAGTTATATGAAAACACGCAACGCAAGCTGAACATTCTTACCTCTCTTTCGATTTTGAGCCAGACGATTAGTTCGGGCCTCTACCTTGACGATATGCTTCGCTCACTAGCAACACTGACCGTGCAGATTATGGAAGTTGATTTGTGCGTCATTATGCTGATGGATCAGCCCAGGGAACGCGACACGGAGAGCACACGCCAGTCTATGCGTCTCGTTGTGCGTGCGACTTCGCCCAATCTGAATGATCGTGTCAATTTCCGTAGTATCGATATTGACCGTTACGCACTAGAGCGCCTACGAGAGATGGAGATGAGTGGCGACGCTTTTGAAAGCTTTAATCCGCTACAAGATTCACAGTATAAATCACTGATCTCAGCACCACTGATTGCAGGCACAGAACAGCTTGGCCTGATTAATTGCTATTCTAACAAAGCGCGGCGCTACACCTCGGAAGATCAGACGTTGCTCACTACGATTGCTAATCAGGCGGCGATGGCAATTAAGAATAGTCACCTAATGAATCAGTTGGCGCAAAAGAACCTTGTCAAAGGCTTCTTCGACGAACTCATGCAGGATGGTGCAGACTCAGAAGACTCGCTCAGACAAAAGGCACATTTTCTCGGTTGTGATCTGTCACGCCCTCATGCCGTAGTAATGATCGAGATTTCACACATCGATGAAAAACGCCACGACCTCACTAGCACAACCAATAGAGACGTACGTATGCGCCCGGCAGCCTCTCATGATGCTGGGGACCCAGCACATGCACAAGCCACGTCATTGCAAACAATCTATAAGCGCATTTACAGTGTTCTTCGCCGTCGCGTCCAGGACAGTTTCCCTGGCTCGCTCTTCTATGAGCATGAGAATCTGTTGACGTGTCTGGTCTCACTTGGCAGGGATACAGCGGGTACGCGTCTGAAAAGCTGGTTATATGAACTTGCACAGCAGATGCCCAAGGAGTACGGGGTAGACCTTTCGATTGGTATAGGCAACACGTGTCAAAATAGTAGTGACTATCGCCGTGGTTTTGCTGAGGCCAATGAGGCTCTGCATATGGGACAAAATCTTCACGTTGAAACGAAACCCTCGCCGATTGTCACTCACTTCAATGACCTAGGTGTGTACCGTTATCTCTACAAAATTGCGCACATGGACGACCTACGCGACGTGTATCAGGACCAGATCGCTCGCATTGATACCTATGATCGTCGCAAGGGAACGGAATTACTCCCGACGCTAGAAACGTACTTGGAGTGTGCCGGTAACCTAACCAAGACGTCAGAGCGCCTCTACGTCCATCGCAATACTCTTATTCAGCGTCTGGAGCGCCTGCAGTCTTTATGCGATATTGACATACAAGAGCGGGGGAATTGGCTTACCCTGCAGGTGGCTATCAAAGTGTATAAGCTGCGCACAACTGGCGCGTGATGTTAGAGGTGCCGAGGATGGTTGCAGCAGCGTTCTTTAGTCTCCATGCGGCAGTAGAGACCATCCCATGCGCAGCACGCAGCCTCGTGAGCATCACACTCAAATTGAATGGTCGTGTGGCCGACATGATACTTTTCGCGTAAGACCTCTGTGAGCGACTGCAGAATAGGTGCGCTATCACTGGGAGGGAGGTTATCTATCAGCACATGACACGAAAGCGCCGACATGCCACTGGTAATAGACCATACGTGCAGGTCATGCACATCTTGTACACCCCGCACCTTCATCATATCCTTTACCAGTTGCGACATTGAGATATCCTTGGGAGTGGCCTCAAGCAGGATATCGGTCGTTTCGCGCAGGATGCGCCAGGCACTAAGCGCTATGAGTAGCGAGATGGCGATAGAGAGCAGTGGGTCAAGCAACGTCCAGCCAGTAAGCAGGATGAGTAAACCCGCAATAATGACGCTGCAAGAAGCGCCAACATCACCAAAGACATGCAGTGCAGCGGCACGAACGTTCAGGTTATGGCTCTCCCTTTGTAGCCCGAAGCCAATAAACAGGTTAATTACAATGCCGACAGCCGCTGAAATGAACATGATGAGCGGCTGTACAGCCTCGGGATGCTGGAAACGTCCGATAGCCTCCCATGAGATAACTAGCACAATCACGATAAGTGAGACTGCATTGACCAGCGCAGCCAGAATACCTACACGATGATAGCCAAAGGTCTTGCGTTCATCAGGTAGTTTCTCAGCCTGTACACTGGCAAACCAGGCTAGACCTAAAGCAAAGAGGTCGGTTACTACATGACCAGCGTCAGAGAGCAATGCAAGTGAGTTGGCAAGCAAGCCGCCAATCAGTTCCGCCGCGAGAATGATGATGGTGAGGAAGAAAGCTATGCGTAGGCTCTGTTTGACCATGCCGTGCGTATGATCGTGTCCGGCATGCTCGTGATGATCACTACTCACGCAAACACCTCTGTTTCTCGTTTTTGTATTTCTTTTGAGCTACTGTACAGATTATGCATCTTTTCACTGTTAGTATAGCACAAATTCAGCACACACTATATGGTAGTGCTTATGACATAGGTTCACAAGCACTACCATATAGTGTGTGCTCTATTCCCCTCCATGTTCACTGGCTATCTGCACAATAGAGGCGTGAGTAGCTGTTCTGCCATCTCGGCAGTATGAGCTTTAGCATTTTGAATAGGGGATGGTATAGTCAGTAGATTGTGTAAATAAACAGTGCAGCTCCCGATAGCAATAGCACAGTTATAGTGAAGGCATCAAGACGCCTAAGAGGAACTATCCACAGCAGCCATAGCATGTACCACGGCCAGAACCAGCCTGAGACAAGTAGAACATACCATAAGATAGCGATTCCCCAGCTCGTCAATAATACGTCAAGCCCTGGCAGATGTACTGTCTGGTCGCTATCTGGACTGTAATGTATCTCGGTAGATGTAGTAGGAGCGCGGCGTACACGACCGAAAAGACCAGCGTAGATCAGGACGAAGATGAATACAGCCGATGCACGCAGGGTCAGGTCAGCGGCGACTAATGGGTGTAGAAAGGGGGAAAAGTGCAGCCACTCTGCAACAAATTGAAACAAAGCACGAGTTGGGATCGCTAGCATGGCAAGAGGCGAATGCACAAAGTGCTGCACATCAATAGATGAGTTAATGGCAAAGAAGGTAGAGGCACCGTGCCAGAATGGCACCATGATAATGACGGCGGGAACAAGTGCGATCAGTATACGCCAACACAAGCCCCATAGTCTGGTAGAGGCGTGACGCTCTGTGCGTACAGCAAACCAGGCGTAAAGCGGCACCAGAAGCAGCATTATCAAATTAGTGCTCAGAGCGAGACCGAGGACGAACAGTGTGCCTATTCTGTGTGCAGTCTTTGCCTGCACATAGAGCCATACTGCCAGCAAAAGAAAGCTCAACAGTATTCCTTCGTTGTGACCGCTGCCCGCCAGTTCGATCAGCGCAAGTGGATTCCATGCATAAAGCAGAGTTCCTACCAAGGATCGTGAGGGTGCTACTTTGCCGAGGATAGCCCAGATAAGCAGGCAGTTGAGCAGGTGTGCTATCAACTCAACGCCTTTAAAGAGAAGGAGCGTCATGACTGTGTTTCCATGCACTGCTACGAGCAGCGATGCAATACACAGCCAGAGTGGGCTGTAAATAGTAGGCGTATTGCGCCCCAAGATTACCCAGGGTAGATAAGGATCAGAGGAAAACTGTGCAGGAGCGGTAGTAAAGGGATCAGCATGATAGAGGACGAGCATACGCCCTGAGAAGATGTAGCTGAAGACATCGTCGGCAAAGAACCTGGGTTGCAGCAACAATATCAAGCCGAAGATGACTGCACCTCCGAGCAGCAGGAAGAGGGTGCGTCGCGTTGGGCGATGCATCTTATTACTACTACTCTCTGTGAGGTGATTCGCGGCGATAATGGTACCTACGTAGGTAGCAATGAGAAGAAGCAGCGTCAAAACGAGCAATACCGTTGGAAGCCACTTCACAGATGCAAAAATATGCTCCACCATGCTCGTCCAAGGCCACCATGCTGTCAATGGTGTAGCGCTCAGGTGCAGCCCTGGAAGTGCTGAGAGTGCTACAAGAACCACATAGAGAATTGCAAAGACATAGCCACCACAAAAAAGCGCAAGAGAGAGTTTTCCTTGTGTACGGTCCACCCTCGTCGCTGAAGTAGCCGACTGCGCTGTCGCCAACTACAAGCCAACTCTCTTGAATGCTGTGTCAATATACTTGACATAGTAATCATTGCTTGTGAGTTCCTGTAACTCGTCACGTGAGAGGTAGGATGCGACTTCTACATCTTCGCTGAGCACTTCGAGTAGGGCTGGACCCTGGATGGTTCCACTGCTCGCCAGCTTCCACACCTTCTTGGCATTGCGTTGCACTAGCTTGTAAGCTTCCTGCCGTCCCATGCCTTTATCAATGAGGGCAAGTAAGATGCGCTGCGAGTAGATCAGTCCGCCAGTCATATCCAAGTTGTGCTGCATGCGTTCGACGTCAACCTGTAGCCCCTGTATTACACGTGTAAAGGTGTGCAGCATGTAGTGTAGCAGTATACATGCGTCTGGAAGAATAATGCGCTCGGCGGAGGAGTGACTGATGTCGCGCTCCTGCCAGAGGGCAACGTTCTCCATCGCTGTGACGGAGAAGCCGCGCAGCACGCGTGCCAGTCCACAGATGCGCTCGCACAACTCAGGATTGCGCTTGTGGGGCATTGCCGATGATCCCTGTTGGCCAGAGGCAAACGGTTCAAATACCTCGCTTAACTCGGTACGCTGCAAATGGCGAATCTCCTGTGCCATCTTCTCCAGTGAAGAGCCAATAAGCGCGAGCGTTGCCAAGAAATATGCGTGGCGATCGCGCTGTACGATCTGGCTGGAGATGGGGACCACAGCCACTCCTAATCGTTCGCACACGAACTCTTCAATCTGCGGTGGGACAGTAGCGTGTGTGCCAACGGCACCGGAGATTTTGCCTACTGTCACCTGTTCGAGCGCCGCTGCTAGGCGTTGCTGGCAGCGCCGTAGCTCGTCGTACCACAATGCCAGTTTCAACCCAAAGGTGATGGGTTCTGCGTGAATGCCATGTGTACGGCCAACCATAAGTGTATACTTGTACTGTACAGCCGCCTGTGCCACAGCTTGAGCAAGATCACGAAGAGCGGAGGTAAGTAGCTGTCCCGCCTCTTTTATCTGCACTGCCAACCCAGTATCAAGCACATCGGAAGAAGTGAGACCCAGGTGGATGAAACGGCCTTCTGCGCCGAGTTGCTCCTGTATAGAGCGCAGGAACGAAATAACGTCGTGGTGAGTTTCCTGCTCTATCTCCTGCATACGTTGGCTGTTGTAGCGGGTCTGGCGTATCTTCTCCATTGCCTCGGGCGCAATGACCCCCTCGCGTGCCCAGCCTTCGCAAACGAGCAATTCCACCTCTAACCACGTATCGGTTTTATGTGTAGCTGACCACACTGCGGCCATCTCTGGTAAGGAATAACGTTCGATCATATCTTTTTCTACATCTCCATGCAGCCCGTTCTCTATTGCGGACAACTGCATTATATCATCTGCATCATTCTGGTTAAGTAAGGCTGTGATAAGGGCAGGGAGAATGGGGAAAGCCCTAGCTATATAGGCATAAAAATTTGCACGGGCGTGTTATCTATGTTAGAATTGGGAAGACGACAGCACCGTATCCATAAGCAAGGTTACGTTATCTCTAGGAGAGAATTGTGAAAAAAGGAATCCATCCAAACTATATTAAATCCATAGTAAGTTGTTCGTGTGGGCATAGCTTTGAGACACTAAGTACTAAACCCCTGCTCAAGGTCGACGTATGTTCTAAATGCCATCCGTTCTTCACCGGACAGCAGCGTATGCTTGACACCGCTGGTCGTGTTGAACGCTTCCGCAAGCGCTTCAACTTACAAGAGGAGCCTGTCTAGATCTACTACTACAGGGGGACTACTCTGCTGCATGCAAACAGAACGCACTATCCTGTTTCTGATTGCTGATACAGGAGCTGGACATCGCAGCGCGGCCAATGCTATCAGCAATGCTATCAGAATCATTTCACGGCAGGAGCAGTGCCTTTCACATTCGCACACTGCTCAGTTTGTTGCCATTTCTACTGACGAACCACCGGAGCAAGCAGAACAACAACTTCAGGAGGTGGAAGGTGCAGCTTTGTCTCACCTTCCACCTCCTACGTATCATATCGAGATCGTTGATGTGTTTCGGGACTACAGCCGCTTCCCCTTACGTGAGGCAACGAAGCTTTATGGTCCGGCTATTCGCCTCAACCCCAGGCTCTATGGAGAGTTTTACCATCTCTTCGACCATGAAGAAAGACTTGCAACTGCTAGCTCACTGGCGACCCCTCTTATCCTGAACGGCTTATTGCGCTTGTTTAGTACAGTGCAGCCGGATGTGATCGTTTCTGTTCATCCCTTGTTGAATTATATCTCCATTCGAGCATTACACGAACTTGGCCTATCTATTCCTTTCTTAACTGTGGTGACCGATTTGATAAGCGTCCATCGTAGCTGGTTTGCACCGGGCGCTAGCGGCTATATTGTCCCGACAGAACAGGCTAGGTGTCTATACTTAAAGCGCGAGGAGTTAAACCCTGCTCTTGTACACGTGCTTGGTATGCCAATAGACCCAAAGTTCACACAGCTCGTGACGAGCAGGGAGTCTCTGCACGAGCGCCTAGGATTGGAACCGGGGTTGCCCGTTGTGTTGCTTGTCGGAGGAGGAGATGGGGCGGGTAAGTTACTGACTGCTGTACGGGCAATTTCACAGGCTAGGCTCCCTGTGCAACTGATCGTCGTTACAGGACGCAATCGCCGCCTCTATACCCGTCTCCGGCGTGCGTGTTCAAAGTTGCACGTGCCAGTACAGATACTGGGCTTTGTCGATAATATGCCTGATTTGATGCATGCCTCCGATGTTATCGTGACAAAGGCTGGACCTGGAACCATCTGCGAAGCCCTGGCATGCGGCCTACCGATTGTGCTAAGTGGATATGTGTCGGGACAGGAGGCGGGCAACGTTGAATTTGTCGAGCAGAACCATGTAGGAGTGCTCGCGCACACTCCGCTAGAACTAGTCGGCGAGTTGCGTAGGTTGCTTGCACCAGGGTCGCTAGAGTTGCGACAGCGACAAGAGCATGCGAAGCGCGTGAGCCAGCCATATGCCGCATTTGATATTGCGCATTGCATCCTCAGTTATCTGCCCACACACGATGAGCCGAGCGTCTGGCAGTCATATGAGTGGCGCGATCAGCGGCTCTCCAGCAGGTTACGCTTCCCTATTCGCATACGTCGTCCACGTCGTCGTCTGCCTAGGAAGCTGTTGAAGAATTCGCTTATGCGTCGCCTTGCACACCTACGGATGCGGGCCAAAGTAAAAAACAGGCGTCATTGACGGTCAAATAATGCACAAAAAACATTCTTCCGTTTCTTTTTCGGCTACGAGGTGGGCATCTAGCGGTATCCTCCGTTTACTCTATCGTCTATGGACACAAATAGCCGCGAGGCTCTTTCCCGAGAACAGCAGGGGCGCGCAAGTAGCACAAGCATTACACGTCCCTTTGCCTGACGAGTTGAACATGAGTTGGATCACTACTTCCCTAGCGATAGGAGGACGTATCCATCCAGAGGATATCAAAGCGTTGGGGCGGCAAGGGGTGACGCATGTGGTGGATACACGGTCAGAATACTGCGACGACGAGGAGGCACTAGCGCGTGAGCACATTGAGCTACTGCATCTGCCTACTCCCGATACCTATCCTCTCTCTCTAGAGCAGCTCATGCAGGGGGCCGCTTGGGCCAACGAACACATGAAACAGGGGGGGCGTGTTTTGATTCATTGTGAGCATGGTGTCGGACGTAGTGTCCTGCTGGGATGTGCTGCCCTTGTCTACGATGGTATGAGCGCGCGGGATGCTTTGCAACTAGTACAGCGCAAGCGCTGGCAAGCCTCTCCCAATCAAAGACAGGTTTGGCGCTTAAGAGAGTTCGAGTCGGGGCTTGCTGCACGCAGTAGCACATAGCGCTCAATGGCCTGTGCGACTCCGTCCTCTGTATTGCTACTAGTGATGGCCTTAGCGGCAGCCTTGACCGCCTCGTTAGCATGTCCCATCGCGACTCCCCAGCCAACTTCTTGCAACATCTCGATATCGTTATTATTGTCTCCAATGGCCATCACGTTTTCAAGTG
>JAFATZ010000317.1 GCA_019243675.1 Ktedonobacteraceae bacterium
TGATCTAGAAGGTAAAATCCTGCAAGCCAACGATGCCGTCTATGGGTTGCTAGGGTTCCGTCCAGACGAGGTCCTGGAGCAGTCGCTCTCGCGCTTCATTAGCCCCGAAGAGACCCGCGAGTTTCTAGCGGCTCTGCGTGAGGTGATCGAGCGTGGGGCCACACGTAATGCGGGGCTTAATCCACGCAGTGCCTCGGGCGAAATCATTCCTACTACACTCAACGCCTCGGCGCTCCGTGATGCCGATGGCAGAGTGATTGGCGCGATTGGTATTCTGCGCGATATGCGTGCCTACGAGAAGGTGGTGCGAGACTTACAAGCATCAAAGGCTGAACTCCAGGAAAAGATTCTCGACCTAGAAAAGTTTGAGGAAGTGGTTGTGGGACGCGAACTGAAGATGATCGCATTAGAGAAGGAGATCGAGAACTTAAAGCGTGAGTTGGACAAGGCACGAGGCCGAGGAAATGAATGAAGTGCTGGTTACTCATGAGGCGGAAACAGTCTCGTTGTTACAAGCGAAGCTGGAGAGGTTGCAGCAGGAGTATTCACAACTTGAAGAGCAGAAAAAAAATCTTGAGCTTCACGTATTAAAGAGCGAGGCACGTCGGCGTGCCCTTATGCACATTCTCAGTGACCTGAATGCTCTCAATAAGAAACTTGCCGATCAGCGTAAGGCCATGATTCATATATTAGCCGATTATGAACATGATCGTAGCCGTCTCGCCAAACAGACGGAGGGCTTGGACAACTCTCGGCGAGCACTCATGCACATTCTACAGGATGCACACCAGTCAAATTTGCGCTTGGAGAATGGTCGCAAGGCTATGATACATATCATGAGCGATCTCAAGGTAACGACCGAGGAGGTGCAGCACCGCGAACAAGAGTTGCGTGAGAAGCAAGAACAATTGGTACAAGCAGCTAAGCTTGCGACGCTTGGCGAATTGACTGCAGGAGTCGCTCACGAACTGAATAACCCTCTCAACAATATTGGTCTGTTCGTAGGCAACGCCATTGATTTCATTGAATTAGGCGTGGCTGATATCAACTCAGAGGTCGTTCAGCAGGAATTGCATAGCGCTATGCAGCAGGTGCGTAAAGCAACAGAGATCATCTCGCACCTGCGTACCTTTGGGCGTGCAGCTCCAGTGAGTCGTGAGCTTGTCGATATAGAGCAGGTCGTGCATAGCGCCATCTCACTGATGCAGGAACAACTGCGCCTGCGTCAGATTGCTATACATTTACAATTTCCTCCAGAAGAAGTAATCATCATGGGCAATGCCATTCGGTTAGAGCAAGTCTTTATTAACCTACTCACGAATGCACGCGATGCTTTAGCGAATGCAACACGCAAAGAGATACGCATTACTTGTACAGTCAATGCAGATATGGTAAATATACGCTTCTGCGATAGCGGACTGGGCATTCCGGTGGAGTTGAAGCAACGCGTCTTCGATCCGTTCTTCACCACTAAAGAAGTAGGTGCAGGCATGGGCCTTGGCCTTTCCATCACGTACGGCATCATCAAAGATCTCCAGGGAACCATCACTATTGAGGATGATTGCGGCGAGGGCACTTGCTTCTTCATTCAACTTCCTTATATCTACTCTTCGTGAATCATACCCAGAAAATCGCGGGTACGCTCGTTTTGAGCCTGACTAAAAATCTGCTCTGGTGGCCCTTGCTCGACAATGATGGCCTTGTCCATGAAAATCACATGGTCGGCTACTTCACGTGCGAAGCCCATTTCATGGGTGACTACAATCATGGTCATGCCCTCTTCGGCAAGCTGGCGCATCACTTTCAAGACCTCGCCGACCAGTTCGGGGTCAAGTGCAGAGGTGGCCTCGTCGAAAAGCATCAGTTTGGGCTTCATCGCCAAGGCACGCGCAATTGCGACACGTTGCTGCTGGCCTCCGGAGAGCTTATGTGGGTAGACATGGGCTTTCTCTGCTAGGCCGACTTTGCCCAATAGTGTCGTTGCATACTCTTTGGCTTCAGTCTTCGATTGGCCAAGGACGTGAACAGGCGCTTCGATGATATTCTCTAGCACCGTCAGATGTGGAAACAGGTTGAAGCGCTGGAACACAAAGCCGATCTTTGCACGCATGCGTGCGATATCCGCCTCGCTACTTTCAACCATGCGTCCTTTTACTAGGCGATAGCCGACTAGTTCACCATTGACATAGATACGACCACTATCAATTTTCTCCAGGTGGTTGATGCAACGCAGCAGTGTTGTTTTGCCCGAGCCGCTAGGACCAATAATGACTACCACCTGACCATGCTTCACTGAAAGATCAATGCCGTTCAAGATAGTCAGAGAGCCGAACCGCTTTACAATTTGTTCGGCGCGTACCATGTGTTGCGTTGCCGCCTGGCCATTTTCTGCTACTGCCGTCATGTCAAAACATCTCCTAATGTCCGCTTACTAAAGTTCCTGCTCCACGAGTATCGGCTGCGCCAAATCCGAGCACACGTTGCGTCCAGCCTTTTTTCTGCAGATCAAGTTTGTTCGTTCTGTTGGGATCTAGCCGCTTCTCAATCCATGCTTGGACATAACTCCACACAGTTGTAAGGAGGAGATAGTACAGGGTGGCGACGAGCAGCAGTTCGAAAGTGGTGAAAGTCGGTGACCCAAAAATCTGAGCAGTATTGGTCAATTCGAGTAGGCCGATAACAGAGGCAATGGATGTCGTTTTGAGCATATTGTTGAACTCATTGCCCAACGGCGGCACGATTACACGAGCGGCTTGTGGCAGAATGATGCGGCGCATGGCCAGGGCATAGCGCATTCCTAGTGACTTGGCCGCCTCCATCTGGCCTGCATCTACCGACGTAATACCCGCACGTATGATCTCGGCCATATATGCACCTTCGTTGAGGGAGAAAGCAATCAATACAACAGTAATGGGACCAAGTACGAATGCTTGCCAGAGTCTTGGATCAAGCCCAAACGCTTGTGGAATGCGTGGCAAGCCATCGAAGAGCACTAAAACCTGCACCAAGAGAGGGCTACCTCGGAAGAACCAGATATAAGCGCGTGCTGGCCAATTCAGCATGGGAGAGCGCGACATACGCATAAGGGCAAGAAAAAGCCCGAGAACGACGCCTAAGAACTGGGCAACAACCGATATCCATAGCGTTGTCCAGGCGGCGCGTAGAAAAAACGGCGAGAAAAGAAATTGCCAGAAGATATCCCAACGAAATACGCCCGTGACGCCTTGTGGTCTATTAAGAGGAAGCTCACCACTCATGATGCCCCATTTTTTAAAGAGCTTGCGATAGGTACCATCGGCTTTCAACTGGTTAAGGGCAGTCTGTACAGCGTTGAACATCGAAGTATCGCCCTTGCGTATCGCCATGCCTTCAGCCACGGCGTTGACAACCGAGCCACCAACATCGAACCGTCCTGCGTTCTGTTGCAGATAATAGTCTGTCACCGGAGAGTCCTGGTACGTGGCGACAACACGGCCTGTAGCTAACAATTGCACAACATCGGTCTGGTTTTGTAGAATAGTGAGGTTAATAGCAGACTTATGCTTCTCTTTACAGGCTTTGTCTGCAGTGGTCAAATAGTCCTGCTCTACCGTGCCTTTCTGCACTCCCACGTTTAGGCCACACAGGTCGCTGGTTGAAGTAATATGCCTCGGATTGCCCTTCTGTACTAGCAGCGACGCACCGGCATTGAAGTAGGGTACAAAGTCTGCCTTCTGTTTACGCTCGTTGCTGATGGCCACTGCTGAGATGACGACATCGAAGCGCTTAGCATTCAGGCTGTCAATAATCGTGTCGAAGCCTGCGGGGACTATTGTCGTTTTGAGTCCCATACGCTGCGCAATGGCTGTAATCAGATCTATGTCGAAGCCTGTGGCCTGCCCCGTAGCTGTGTCAATAAACTCCTGTGGCGGATAGGTGGTATCGCTGCCAACCGTTAAGGTACCGGGTGTGAGCAGATCTTGGGGTGCTGTGACACTCGGCTGAGTCGCATTGGGTGCCGAGCCTTTGTCTGTGCTGCTTACGTTGGTATATGCAGTAAGCAGTAAAGAAAGGATCATACAACCCCCCATGAGGAATATAATGAGTGAGGCAGACTGTCGGAGTGACATGGAAAAGAAATCTCCTTGCGCAAATAAGATCGTATGATATAAGTATACAAGATGAACTTTATCTTGAAAATAGTAGCTAAGAGAAAGGTGCTAAGCACACATATGGAAGTACGCATATTGACTGAAGCGGATGCCGAGGTGTTCTGGAACATTCGATTGCGAGCGCTACGCGACAACCCGGAGTCCTTCGGTGCTTCGTACGAGGAAATTCTCGAACGCGGTATCGCTAGCACGGCGCAGGGGCTACGTAGGAGAGAGACAGTTGGAGGTGACGTGACCTTCGGTGCCTTCCAGGAAAGGTCATTAGTTGGCATTGCAGGTTTTCGACGAGAGGAGGAGGCCAAGAAACGCCACAAGGCGCACATCTGGGGAATGTATGTGCCGTATGAGATGCGCGGCAAGGGAATAGGCAAAGCACTCCTGCAGGCAGCGATTGCTCATGCGTCCTCTCTGCCTGACCTTGAACAGATTAATCTCAGTGTCGTGTTAGTCAACAAAGAAGCCCGTTTGCTCTTTATCTCGCAGGGCTTCGAGACGTATGGCATAGAGCGGCACGCACTAAAGTTACAAGATCACTACTTTGATCAAGAGCTTATGACTCTTTGGCTCACCCCTAAGTAGGAGCGCTCTCCTAGCTTTGTGGTAGGTAGGAACCTGTGATATTTTCAAAGTGAGGGCGGTAGCGCGTCATGTGATAGTCGGCTGGATCAACGCGCCGGGCCGGGAAGTTTTTCCCCGGAATATCGGTGTAGATGAAGCTGCCATTGCGATGCGCTACCATCACACCATGCATTCCTGTAGCAACCGCGCTCATAACCATGTTAGCATAATAGATCGCCATATGCTTATCATACACCTCGGGTTCGCCACTGCGCAGGAAGTAGGTCAGGTCGATGGGCAAGAAGCGTACGTGGGGCATACGCTGTGTAAGCTGCTCGGCCAGAAATTCGGCAACATTGGCCTTTTTACGATGCCCATAGGAGTCGGGTGGACCGACTTCCGCCACGGGTATACCCAGGTTAGCTCCTTCTGAAAGTACAATAGTAGAGTAGCTCTGGGGGTTTTTCCTATCCTGGGCAGTCAGGTCGGCTAGATGATCAATGTCGGCTGCTACTTCTGGAATGATGAGGCGGTCCGCCCAAGTCACAATTGCCGTCTCCAAGGCGGTAAAACCCGCATCGCGACCAAACATGCGGAACAAAATAGTTGCACTGTGCGACTCGGCAGTCGAGCGTATGCGGTTGATAAACTCGGCAGCTCGACTAATTGCTGTTTGAAAGCCGATGCAGTAATCGGTGCCCGGCACGTCATTATCCATCGTCTTGGGAATACCCCATATGGGTATGCCTCTCTCTGAAAGAACAGCACCATAGCTGAGTGTGTCATCACCTCCGATGACTACCAGCCCATCCAATCCAAGAAAATGCAGATTCTGTATTACCTGGCAAGTCAGGTCAACGCGATCATCTGGGGCGTGACCAGTGCCAAATTGCTGCATATGAGCAGGCAGGTCGCTTACCTTGACACGGGCTGGATTGGTGCGTGTTGACTGCAAGATAGTGCCACCTTGTCTCTCGATAGAGCGTGTATTAAGGCGATTGAGTGGCATTACATAGTTACTTTGCCAAGTAGAGGGGTCTTCAAGGTGAAAAATAAGATCATCGTATTCTCTAGATCGATCAAGGTAGGTAATACCTGCCCACCCTGCTCGTAGCCCTAGTATACGAATGTCCATTGGCTCTGCACGATACGTCAGTGCTTTGATTGCTGCATTGAGTCCGGGAACATCACCGCCCCCAGTGAGTACTCCTAGTGAACGAATCTTACGTGATATTTGCCTTGGCATAGGATTCCCTCTCATTTTTGTCGTCCCTATTCTAACACAAAAGCCATAGTACGTCATGAAGAATACAGAAGTTGTTGTGGTTTTGCGGTTTTCAGCCCACAAAACCACAACAACTTCTGTTTTTCATACCACCTAGCCTGTACTTCTTTACTATATATTATGTTTTATATTTTTTCTAAGTTATAATTGATACCAAAGGTCATTGGCTCCTATTCTATTTTATACTAGAGCTATACTAAAATATGGAGTAATCAGGTGCAATTAATGTATGAACCGCAAACATGGCATGAATTGCTCAAACAAATCATTACTGACGCCCCTACGCGGCAAGCGCTTGCTAGTGAATTGGGAGTAGTACCTGTAACGTTGACTCGCTGGGCAAATGACGAGGTCACACCACGTCGGCACAACCTCCATAAGCTGCTTGAGGTGCTCACCCCTGAACAACGAGAGCGTATGCTCCCCCTGCTGGAACGAGAGTTTCCGGGCTTCACTGCTTCCAAATCGGCAACTCCTGTCCCATCCACAGAGGTTTTAGCGATTCCCAACGAAGTTTACATACGGGTAGTGCATACGCTGGCCTACACACCTCGCCAACTGCGCTTCTCCTCACTTGGCGACTTCGTGCTCCAACACGCCATAAAGCAGCTTGATCCCTACCGTGCTGGGATTGCCATTTATATAGTACTGTGCTCGCCCGGCAAGAGAGTGCGTAGTCTGCGCGAGAGCTTCGGACGTGGTACGCCACCGTGGCCACAGGTTCTCGAACAGCATGGTATTTTTCTGGGAGCAGAATCGCTAGCTGGGCACGCGGTGATCTTTGGTCACCTTGAGATCAACCAAGACTTGAGCAGCAGCGAGACGCTCTCGCCCGGTTATCGTGGTATGTGGGAGGAGAGCGCTGTTGCTGCACCGCTGCTACGCGAGGGCAAGATTGCTGGCTGTCTACTGGTCTCAAGTACCCTGCCCGACCACTTCATCCCTGTTCGTTGCCAGTTGATCGAACAATATGCCGAGTTGCTTGCTCTGGCTCTTGACCCTGAAGAGTTCTACGACCCGCAACAGATTGACCTTGGGGTTATGCCTCCACCGGAAACGCAACGACCCTATCTTTTGAGATTTCGCCATCAGGTCGCTGCGGTGTTGAAAGAAGCGCTCAGGGACCAGCAATTACTGACCATGCAGGAAGCGGAAGCGCGTGTGTGGCAACAAATTGAAGCGGAATTGTTACGTATTTCCTCTTTTTCTGAGGATGCTGAAAAAGAGGAATAGAGAATAGCTATTTCGGCGGCATATCAAGTGCTTTACCCACTTGTCGGCTGCAAATGATATGGTCGCGCCAGCGGTCTGGTAGGAGTGTCAACAGAATCCCGAGCTGAGCGTCTAGGCCCACTGGGTAGCGCGTCCTGGGCCGCTGCGCGGTAAGTGCATGAGCAATTGCTTTAGCCACTGCCTCTGCTGATGTTCCGCCTGTCGGATAGGCTTTTTTGCGCATAGTGTTCATAGCCGTTCCATATAACTCAACAGCCTTGGATGGCATTTGATTGAGCAACTTATCGGCTGCTGCTAGCGAGGTGCTCCAAATCGGGGTCGCGATCACTCCGGGTACGATAAGCGCGACTTCAATACCCCAGGGGCGTAGCTCCATGCGTAGGGTATCGGTGAATCCTTCCATAGCAAACTTGGAGGCAGTATAGGCTCCTGCAAAAGGGGAGGCGAGGAAGCCACCAAGGGAGCCAATGTTGACAATGCGACCACGTGCTTGGCGTAGCAATGGTAACAAAGCCTGCGTGACTGCCAATTGTCCTGTCACATTTACCTCTAACTGTCGACGCCACGCATCCAGTGGAATGAATTCGATCGGACTAGCAACAGCGATGCCCGCGTTGTTCACTAAACCAGCCAGCCCTGTGTTGCCGACAACCTGGGCGATATGGGTTGCTGTGTTGCGTATCGACTGCTCGTCGGTCACATCGAGGAGCACAGGCTCTAATCGCTGTGACGTCTGCTGGCGCAAAGCTTCTCCATCTGCAGTTTTGCGCACGCCAGCAAAGACGCGAAAGCCCATCTGGTCCAGTAGGCGTGCGCAAGCAGCGCCTATACCCGATGAAGTTCCACTGATGAGTACGTAGGCTCCAGGTTTCATAGTGCTTACCCTCCTTAGTACTAATGGTTTAAAATAACACTCTATTTTACACGCTGAGAGAGCGTCACAAAACACCACAACGCTATTTCAAACAGTATTGCCAACGCTGTAGTTGCCAATCGTGACCCTCCACAGCAAGAGCGGCCAAGTAGCCGGAACCGGCAGAGAGGTCACGTAAGGACCAGCGAGCAGCTTCGCTCGGGTCATCCTTGGTTTCAAGGAGTGCTGCAGGCTCCCCAGGTGCTAGAGATACTCCGAATTGGTCGAGTGGACGTGAGAGTCCCTCACCTCTGGCCTTTATATATGCCTCCTTGCGGGTCCATGCCCTGAAGAATGCCTCACGCTGTAGTGCTGAAGGCAGGGCACGGAAGGCGCTAATTTCGCGTTGTGAGAAGAAGTGTTCGACAATGTCGTTGCCGCCGACCTTAGCGTCGATATGTTCGATATCGACGCCGATGCTACGCTGTAGCGTTACAGCATAGAGTGCGATTCCACGGGTATGCGACACGTTGAAGCTGATCTGCTTCTCTCCGGGTGTGCAGACGAGTGCGGGTTTGCCATACGCATTATAGTGGAACAGAAGCGCATCCGGTTCAGTGCCCAGGTACAGGCTGAGGATAGTCCTGAGGAGTCCACGTGCGACGATAAAGCGCTGGCGGTCCTTCTCAAAGTAGAAGCTCTTGGCTCTCTTCCATTCATCGGGTGCAAGCATCTGCTGCAGCCGCTCTACTTCAGCGGGTGAAACATATAGGCAGGCACGCCAGACATGAACGTCCTTGCTCGCTAAGTACACATGTGCTGGCGGAGCAACCCATATCTCATCAGGACTTGTCATCGCTTAGCCTTTCTGATGATTGTTTTTTTGAGCTACATATATTATACTGCTGATGAGACCTTCTCGAAACGGTCTTTTTCATATTTTATTATCTGTTATTTGCTTGGAGGTACTTATGCAAGAAACCGTCTCACGCAAACGCCCTCTAGGAGTCACTATCGTGGCAGCCGTTCTGAGTATAGAGGGCATTGTAGAGATCATCATTGGAATAATCGCTCTTCTAGCCATCTTCGCCTTAGGTCGTGTCGCTGCAACACATGGTCATAATATAGTTCATAATGCGGTAGATGTTATTGGAATTATCCTTGGTGGGTATTTCCTGATAGCAGGGATTCTTAAACTCATTTTCGCCGTGGGTCTGTGGGCGCTCCAACGCTGGGCTTTCTGGCTGACGGTGATTATTGAGGTTATTAGTATACTGGGGTCTGCTTATCAATTCACACGACCTGGTCACAATGTAGTCGGTATTGTGCTTGGCATGATCATTCCCGTGCTGATCCTGCTGTACTTCTTCGTGGATTCCAACGTACGTGCTGCCTTCCGCATCTGAGAACTTTGCACGAATGAGCAAGGGTTGCAACCCTTGCTCATTCGTAATCTCCTTTTGAAACCGTTCAGTGGTAGCTAACGTGTTCAGTATTACACAAAGTAGTGCTACTGAAAGGGGTCTCGGAGTTATGAACAGGCCAGCATATAGTATGCAGACGGTGAGAACCAATATTCCCGCCAGGATGGATCGTCTTCCTTGGAGTAGATGGCATTGGTTGGTTGTCGTTTCGCTCGGCATTACCTGGATTCTCGATGGTCTTGAAGTAACCATTGTCGGTTCTATTGCTGGAGTGCTCAAAGATGTGCATACACTACACCTCTCCGACGTGGAGATTGCCAGCGCTGGCAGCATATACTTGGTGGGAGCTGTCCTAGGTGCGCTGTTTTTTGCTCGCCTCACCGACAAGTTTGGACGCAAATTGCTCTTCATGATTACGCTAGGTGTCTACCTTGGCGCTACCATAGCGACGGCCTTCTCTTTCAACTTCTACTGGTTCGCGGTCTGTCGCTTTCTGACGGGCGCTGGCATTGGCGGTGAGTATGCAGCGATTAACTCCGCAATTGACGAGCTTATTCCAGCGCGTACACGTGGTTGGACAGACCTAGCGATCAATGGCACATGGTGGGTGGGCACTGCCGTGGGGGCTGCGGCGACAGTAGTTCTGCTCAATCCTCATCTGCTTCCAGTAAACCTAGGCTGGCGGCTTGCATTCGGTATGGGTGCCATTCTTGGACTAGCAATCCTGCTCGTGCGGCGCTATGTGCCGGAGAGTCCCCGCTGGCTGATGATGCATGGCCGCTTCGATGAGGCGGGCCAAGTCGTCAGCATGATTGAGCGCGAGGTAATGAAGGAGGAGCATAGAAAAGAACTGCCCGAACCGCAAGGGTCTATGCTGATTCGCCCACTAGGCGTTGTAAGCTTTGGCCAAATCGCGCAGACTATGTTAAAACAGTATCCAACACGCTCGTTGCTTGGCTTCTCGCTGATGGTAGGCCAAGCTTTCCTCTATAACGCGATCTTCTTTACCTACGGTCTGGTCCTCACTACCTTCTACCACATCCCTGATAGTAATATTGGGTTGTACCTGATTCCATTCGCCATTGGCAATATCCTTGGCCCTTTGACCCTTGGGCGTCTGTTTGATACTATCGGTCGTCGGCAAATGATCAGTTTTACTTATATTATCTCAGGTGTCTTGCTGACCATCACGGGCTGGCTGTTTGTGCAGGGTACGCTCAATGCAGTGACGCAGACGATTTGTTGGTCGATCATCTTTTTCTTTGCCTCTACAGGTGCAAGTTCGGCCTACCTCACCGTGAGTGAGGTATTTCCGCTTGAGGTTCGCGCTCTGGCTATTGCGCTCTTCTTTGCAATTGGCACGGCGGCTGGTGGCACATTGGCACCATTGCTGTTTGGTATTCTCATCCAATCTGGTAAGCCGCTGCAGGTCTTCTATGGCGACCTGCTCGGTGCTGTGCTCATGGCAGGTGCAGGCGTTATTGCCCTCTTCTTTGGCGTCAAGGCAGAGCGGCAATCCCTGGAGAGTGTCGCCAAGCCACTGTCGTATGTGGAGGAACAGAGGACGGATAGTGACCTGCCTCTAAATGCACCTCCTCAGTACGGTTAAGACTGAAAAGAGAGAGTACCACGGCCTGCACGGTGCGTGTACAAAAAGCTCTGTCGCTATCAGCGGACCACACGCGGGTAAAGTTGCGCACCCAAAAGCACGAGCGCTATGGTAGCCACCAACATAACGACGAAATCGGTCACGAGGCCCGTCGTACTTGTCCCACCAGCAAGCATCAAAGCCCGCAGTGCGTCTACTTCGTAGCTCAAAGGATTGCTATGGGCAATCACTTGCAACCAGCTCGGCATGATGGCGACAGGATAAATTGCGTTACTGGCGAAGAACAGTGGCATGGTGAGCACTTGTCCAATACCCATGAAGCGCTCTCGGGTTTTGACCAAACAGGCGATGACCAGCGAAAATGTGGAAAAGCACGCTGCCCCCAGGATCACCATGATTACTACTCCGAGCAATGCCAGCGGATGCCAGTTCATGTGTACATCCAATAGTAGCGCTAGTACGTAGATGATGACTGCTTGCGCCAGTCCGCGCACCGCTGCCGCGAGGGCCTTGCCCAATACTAGGGCAGCGCGCGGAGTGGGACTAGCCAGGAACTTGTGGATGATTCCCAAGTCGCGCTCCCAGATGATGGCCATACCGGAGAAGATGGCGACAAAGAGCACACTTTGGGCTAGGATGCCAGGGGTCATAAAATCCAGGTAGCCCTCACCTCCTGTAGGAATGGCGCGAATATGTGTGAAGACTTCACCAAAGATCAGCAGCCAGAGAGCCGGTTGAATCGCGCGCATGAACAGATCGGTCGGATCATGTCGTATCTTGCTTGCCTCCAGCCCAACAATGGTGAAGGTCTTCTCAATGAAGCTAACAATCGCCGCCAGCGACTGTGCTGCGTGTGGAAACCTTTGCCTACTAGCTTGAGCCGTGCTAGCCAAGTCGCCGTGCGGTGCGACGGGTGCGTGCAGTTTCACGGTAGCTTCCTCCAGATTCTAGGGTATTGCCAGTATAATGAGTAAACACAGCATCCAGTGTCACATCAGGCCCGCCGATGCTAGCCTTCAACTCTTCAGGCGCTCCTTGGGCAACTATCTTGCCCAGATGCATGATCGCGATACGATTACAGAGACTATCAGCCTCTTCCATATAGTGTGTGGTCAAGAAAATCGTCATGCTCGTCTGTGTACGCAGATTTCCCAGGTGCTCCCAAACGGCTTTACGTGCCACGGGATCTAGCCCCACGGTAGGCTCGTCTAAGAAGAGTACTTGTGGCTGGTGCAGCATCGCCTGCGCTACCTCCAGGCGGCGAATCATTCCGCCGGAATAAGTGCGCACAAGTTTATCCGCTACCTCCTGTAAGCCCGTAAACACAAGTGCTCTGCGTACTTTTTCCGCACGTTCTGCACGCGGCAGATCGTACAATTTTGCAAAGACCAGCAAGTTCTCGTAGCCCGTGAGATTCCCATCCGCCGAGAGGGCCTGCGGCACATAGCCAATGCAACGGCGTACCGCCATCTGCTGCTGAGCCACATCGAACCCAGCCACTGATGCCCTGCCAGACGTAGGTGGCAGTAACGTCGTCAGCATTTTGATAATCGTACTCTTGCCCGCTCCGTTAGGACCCAACAAGCCAAAGACTTCACCTTCATTCACCACAAAGCTGACATGGTCAACCGCAGTGTTGTCACCGAAGCGTTTCACTAGGTCAGAAACTTCTATGATTGGAGTTCTATTCTCTTGCATATTTCTACCTTACTGTGTGACTCCTACCTCCTGAGAAACTTCTGCTGTCTCTAGAATGCATTCAAGGAGCTGTTGCAGTGCATCCTGTTCATGCTGATCTAGTGGGGCAAGCAGACGTGTAAGCAGCTTGCGCCGCTGTTGCTGCCAAGACTCCACACGTGCATTTCCTTCGTCGGTCAGCGCGACCCGCACCATGCGCTCGTCATCACTTTGCCGTTCACGCGTCACCAACCCAGCTTTTTCCAGACGTTTACAGGCTGTGGTGACAGAACTACCTGTCACCCCAAGCGCCTCCGCCAGTTCACCGATACTCAGTGCTCCCCTTCGGCACAGTAGTCGGAGCAACCAGTACTGTTCTGGTGTCATTTCACCACGGTGGATGGGGTGCGAAGTACGACGGATAAGATGATAGAGGGCTAGCACATCGTCCACTAGGCGGTCTGTGGTCATAGGCAACTCTCCATTGTTTTCAACATACTAAAGATACTTTCTTATTAATTATATTGATGATTAAGGTTTCTGTCAAGAGAGGAAGGCTGCTTGGCTGATACCCTTTTCTGCCAGAAAGGCAAAGCCCTGGTTCAGTATTGTAGAGAGTTGTTTTTTCAACGACCCACTGCTATACTTGCGCAAGATAGCCAATACATACAAAGGTGAAGCAGTCGTGAAAGAGCAAGGCTCGTCAATGCGCGTGGTAGCAGTAGTGCTCGGCGCTGGCCAAGGAAGGCGCATGGGCTATGCGATCAACAAAGTCTTCTTACCCATCAACGGCAAGCCAGTAATTATCCACGCACTAGAAACGTTTGAGCGTTGCCCATCTGTCGATGAAGTACTGCTCGTTGCTGCCGCTGGAGAAGAGGAGCAACTCACTAAGCTTGCTCACCACGCTCAGTGTCACAAGGTGCGCCATGTTATTCAAGGTGGAGCAACACGTCACGCATCAGAGCAATGTGCCTTGGAGGTGCTACGTGCGCACATCACTACAGGCGCGGTCGAAATCGTTCTGATCCACGATGGGGCGCGTCCCTTTATCCGCGTTGACCAAGTAGAGCAGTTAATTAAGAAAGCGTACGAGCTAGGAGGAGCTATCCTGGCAACGCCAGTACAGGAAGAAGAGCAGATAGTGCAGGTAGATGCCGATCACCGTGTGCAGCAGTATTTCGAGCATGAGCGCGTATGGAAGGCACAGACTCCTCAAGTCTTCCGTGCATCGCTGCTCTTGGAGGCATATGACCGCGCTGCTCACGACCAATTTTATGGCACTGATACTGCATCATCTGTAGAACGCATTGGCGGTACCGTGGCGATCGTCGAAAGCGAGGTGACAAATATAAAGATTACAACAGCGCATGACCTCTTCTATGCAGAGAAACTGAGTCGTCAGCAAAACTTACAAAAATAAAAACTATCTAGGAATGACAAAATATATGCAAAAAAAACTTATTCACTACTCCATTCTCACAAGTAGTGTTATCTGCTGCTTGGTCGGAGCATTTCTTCTCACGGGGAGCCTTGATCCTCTATCACAAGATCATCTCCTGCCAGCGGGAGGCCAGAAAATAGCAAGAGCGAGACAGAGC
>JAFATZ010000189.1 GCA_019243675.1 Ktedonobacteraceae bacterium
CACATTCGTATTAATCTTAGTTACGTTTGCACCCAATTCGAAGACTGTTCCGCTTGGGCTGGCTCTGCTGGGCATGATTGGTGCCGGTACCTTGCTTGGTCTCCTCTACGCTACCATTGTGCGCGTTGCAACGCCAGCGCAGGGAAAGTGGCCTGGACGACGCGAATGGCTTACTGCTCTTGCTTTTGCCTCGACGATGACACTGGTCCGAGTACTGCTTTTCCAGGAAGAATTGCGCCAGAATACCTTCGGATACCCCATTGGGTGGGCAACCTTGCTCTCAGGCCTTGGGCTGCTCGCGGATTTTGTGCTGTATGGTCTCACACTCAGCCTGACCTATCGTGCGCTGCTGCCTAAGCAGGTCTCTGCTAATGCAGATAGAAACGTGCAAGGGCGTCGGTTGTTGCTCTCGCGGGCAAGCGTCGCTGCTCTGAGCATTGGGGCCAGCGCTGCATCTCTGGGGTTGATAAAGAGCTACCTCAATAACTATACCTCGTACGATGGGAGTACAACGCCATCTCCTGGGGGAGTTACAGCACCAATCACGCCCAATAGCGAACATTACGTGGTCACGCAGAACACCGTTGATCCCATGCCCGACATCAATCTGTGGCGACTGGAGGTTGGCGGATTAGTCCACAAGCCAGCAAGTTACACGTATGAAGAGGTGCAGAAGTTGCCTTCAATATCGCGTGCAGTTACGCTAGAATGTATTGCCAATCCTCCTCGTGGTCACTTGATAAGCACGGCCATCTGGCAAGGCGTAACGCTGCGCACTCTGTTAGAGCAGCAGGGTGGGGTGCAGAAAGGAGCGAGCCATGTTGCATTCTACAGTGTCGATGGCTACACCGTCAGCCTGCCGCTTGATGAATTGCTGCGGGTGGATACCTTACTAGCGTGGCGTATGAATGGCGTTGACATTCCGCAGCGTCACGGCTACCCAATGCGTGTACTCGTTCCCGATCACTATGGCGAGGAGAATCCCAAGTGGTTGACGCGCATTGAAGTAACAGACCACTTCGTTGGTGGACTCTACAGCGATCAGGGCTGGTACAACGGCCCACTACACACGATGAGTCGCATTGATCGCCCAACGGACCGTGTCTCCGTCGGTCACAACGTTGAAGTTGGTGGTATCGCTTTTGCGGGTAGTCGGGGTATCCAGAAGGTTGAAGTGAGTACCGACGGCGGGGTGAGTTGGCATGAGGCCAAGTTGCAGCCAGCCCTCTCGCAGGACTCCTGGGTGCTCTGGACGTGGCAGTGGAAGCCTACTCTAGCAGGAACGTACACGCTTGTCGTGCGCGCCACAGACGGAACTGGCGACCTACAAACGGAGCACATGCAGGGAACGGTGCCCAATGGTGCCACAGGCTATCATGTGGTGAAGGTAATGGCCGTGTAACGTATCCTTCGAGACAGTGTACGAGATGTGTTACACTAGGGGAGGAAATAATAGACAGAGAGAGGATAGACGATATGGCATATAGCAACATAAAACTTTATGGAACCGACTGGTGCAGCGATTGTAAACGCAGCAAGAAATTTCTGGGTGAGCAGCGCATCCGCTACGACTACATTAATATTGAAGAGAACCTTGAGGGACAGGAGTTCGTCAAGAAAGTACAAAATGGCGGCTTGTCTATTCCTACTATCGTCTTTGAAGACGGCTCACTACTCATCGAGCCTACCAATGCACAACTTGCAACCAAGCTTGGCTTGAGTACGGCGGCTAAGTACGATTTCTATGATCTTATTATCGTAGGTGGTGGACCTACTGGCTTGACGACAGCTATCTATGCAGCTCGTGATGGCTATGATGTACTGGTCATTGAGCGCAGCGGGCTTGGGGGACAAGCAGGCATTACCGAGCGTCTTGATAACTATCCTGGGTTTCCCGAAGGTGTCACAGGCGCTGAGTTTGCCGAGCGTGTCATTGAGCAGGCCAAGCGTTTCGGGGTGGAACTTTTATCGGCACAGAACGTTGTACGCGTGTGCAATGATATGGATATTCACATGGTCGAGACCGAAGCAGGCAACAAGTATTGCTCGAATGCTGTACTGATTGCCACGGGTTCAACCTATAAGCGGCTAGGGGTGCCAGGAGAAGAGGACTTTATTGGTGCTGGGGTACATTTTTGTGCAACCTGCGATGGTCCCTTCTATAAAGGACGCGAGGTCGCTGTAATTGGTGGTGGCAATAGCGCCGTCGAGGAGGCAGTATTCCTCACGCGCTTCTCTCCCAAAGTCACTATTCTTGTGCGCGGCGCTCAGTTCACAGCAAGCAAATTGGCTGCAGACAAGGCGCTCTCCTCACCACAGATGGAGGTGCGCTTCAACACAGAGGTCGTCGAGTTCAAAGGCGCGAATCACCGCATGAACGCGGTAGTCGTCAAAAACACGCAGACGAATGAGACCGAAGAACTGCATCCGGCAGGTGTTTTCGTCTTCATCGGCCTCTCGCCCAATAGCCAGCCCTTCAAAGACACCGTCAAGGTAAACGAGCAAGGCTTCATTATGACAGGTATTGACTTTCAAACGAGCATGGAGGGCATCTTCGCCGCTGGCGATGTACGTGCGGCAAGCACCAAGCAGTTAGTGAGCGCGGCGGGCGAGGGCGCGGCTGCTGCTATTGCCATTCGTGAACACTTACACGGCCATGATGCGCATACAATGGAGCGGGAGCTGGTGGGAAGTTCGGCTTCGACATAGAAGGGAGTCATCTTTCAAAGTGAAAATTGCACAGATATCAACCTCCTGGCTGAGAACCCCCCCTACTACATATGGTGGAACAGAAGCAGTAGTGAGTGTGCTTACCGAGCCACTCATCGCACTAGGCTGCGATGTAACCCTTTGCGCAACTGGTGATTCGGTCACTCAGGCAAAACTCTGGTCCTGGTTTGACGCACCTACCCCAGGCTATCGAATTACTGACGAGATGATTCATGTGGTCAAGGCCTACGCGTATCT
>JAFATZ010000365.1 GCA_019243675.1 Ktedonobacteraceae bacterium
ATTGACCACTAAGCAATCCAGTGCGGGTCATCTTCCAGCCTCCTCAGTTCTGTCAAGGGATAGCAGCTATCCCTTGACATAGTAATGCGGTGTCTGGCACACCTCAACAAAAACGTCTCCTGTGGAACTAAATGGCTATAGCTTCCACTAGATATGAACGTATATCAACACGTGTGTTATCTACACTAGTACCATACGCTGCTTTCCTAATTCTCGCAGAAACTGCTCAGCAATTGCTGAGCCTCCCTAAAAAGATGGAAGAGGTGATGGTGCGGGCGTCGCCCGCACCATCACCTCTTCCATTAAAAACGCGGGGTGAGGTGCAGGGCTTTCTCATGCTGGCAGAAAAGGCATCAGTGGTTGCTAGCCCCACCCGAGGAAGACTCTGTTGGCGAACGGCAAAACGGGCACGACAACGGTCATTTGTCGTTCCGAGTAGTGAGCGAGAGAGCGCAAATCAGAGGAAAAACGGCGTGACGTGCGATTCTTCTGCCCGAAATACCCTTCGCCAACAGAGTCGAGGAAAAGAGAGCAGTGTGGTGGAGCGGGCGAACGCCCGCTCCACCACACTGCTCGCAAAACGTCGGGGGCGGGGTGGAATTGCAATGAGAATGGGGAAGCCCTTTTTATTTGTTGGAAAGGGTTGACAATGCCTCCAATTTCCGTGTATAGTTTGGACGTATAGTTATGTTTGTTGATCTACTAGATCAACAAATGACATCAACTTTATCACATGCTGGATAAGTCACGGGAGAATATTTTTAAGAAAGGAACGCAGTCATGCCTGACCAGCAAGAGACGACAGACACCTTGATCAGTCTAGGGCCTGGGGTGGGAAGCAAGGTCGAGCGCATTAAAAGCGAGAGTAACTACTTGCGTGGACAGGTAGCTGAGGAGTTAGCCCAGGATAGCACACACTTCTCTGAAGCGCAGGTGCAGCTCATCAAGTTTCACGGTATTTATCAACAGGAGGACCGTGACGCACGTCAGACACGTAAGGCGACTGGCTCAGAGAAAGCGTACCAATTCATGATACGCTCGCGCATCCCTGGCGGTACGCTCACTGCTGAACAATACTGTGTCCACGATGATTTGGCGGATCGCTATGCAAATGGCACATTGCGTGTTACTACACGTCAGAGCTTCCAGTTGCACGGCGTCCTCAAGGGCAATCTGCACCCCACTATCCATGCCATCAATGAGTCTCTACTCTCTACGCTGTCAGCCTGTGGCGATGTGAATCGTAACGTCATGGCTTGTCCTGCTCCCGCTGCCAACCGTGCGCAGAGCCAGGTACAAGAAATTGCGCATCGCATTGCTATGCACCTTGCTCCTCGTAGCCGTGCCTATCACGAAATCTGGGTTGACGGTACACAGGTGGAGACCGCAAAACAAACTGAGGAAGATGAAACCGAGCCAATGTATGGCCCGACCTATTTGCCTCGCAAGTTCAAGATAGGAGTAGCCTTCCCAGGCGACAACTGTATTGATGTTTACACTCAGGATATTGGCCTTGTTGCTTGCCTTGAGGGTGAAAGCCTGCATGGCTTCACTGTGCTAATCGGTGGTGGCATGGGCATGACCCACGGCAAATCCGAGACCCATCCCCATCTCGCTCTGCCACTCTGCTATGCTACAAGCGATGAAATTTTGTCAGTCGTGGAAACGATTGTCACTATTCAGCGTGATTATGGCGACCGTCAGAATCGTAAGCATGCACGCATGAAGTACGTCGTAGAGGAACGTGGCATTCCCTGGTTCCGTGCTGAGCTGGAGCGTAGGCTAGGTCGTAGTGTGCAGGACCCCCGTGCAATTACCTGGCATGAGGTTGAGGATCATCTGGGTTGGCATGCTCAAGGTGACAGACTTTGGTTTCTCGGTCTCTATATTGAGAATGGTCGTGTCAAAGACGATGCTACAGTGCGTTTGCGCACAGGTCTGCGCCATGCTGTCGAGGAATTTCGACCCGGTATTCGCCTGACTGCACAGCAGAATATTCTTTTTACTGACTTGACTGAGCAACAGCGTGAACCGTTGACGGAGTTGCTGGCCACGTACGGCATAGCTACTGACCCTGCGCAGTTGGGCACACGTCGTTTTGCTATGGCATGTCCAGCACTGCCCACCTGTGGACTGGCACTTACCGATGCTGAGCGTGTACTGCCTACAGTGGTACAACAGATTGAGGCAGATCTTGCTGCGCTAGGCTTAGCCGACGAACCTCTGAGCATACGCATGACGGGTTGCCCGAATGGCTGTGCCCGTCCCTATATGGGAGACATCGGTTTCGTAGGTCGCACTAAGGATGTCTACAACATGTATATTGGCGGTGACCTGCTCAACACGCGCCTGAATACGCTCTACGCTGCCTCTGTACGCCTCAAGGATTTGGCAGCGACGGTACGCCCGTTGCTTGTCTTATGGAGAGGTGAGAGGAGGGCGGAAGAAGGTTTTGGCGATTTCTGCTACCGTGTCGGTCTTGAGTATCTACACACCCAGACGGAAGCAGCAGTTTAACGTGAAACTGGCTTGCAGAACGAGGTTCCAAGGGACGGTTACCCTTGGCGGGGCGCTGGGTGTCCCTGCAATACCTCTTTTTCCGTGTTTGTTGGCCGCTGGCGGCCGGGGAGAGAAAAGATGAGATTGTTACTCAGTTGCATTTCCACGAAACATTCCGTCCTCAAACAGCACTGGAATCGAGCCAGTGAGCACGTGCAATGTCCCCTTACTGTTGTAGGCAGTCACGAGAAACCAAAGGAGGATACAGGGGGTTTGCTGTGCTTAGTTGAGAATATGGGGTGTTCACAAAAGACGGTCGAGCTAAAAATGGCTGCTGGTATGGTAACTTCCGAGAAGGGTGTGTTTGTCACTTCCTTTGCGGGCGTCCACGAGTTTGATACTGACCAAGGTATCATACGCCGCAATGTGGTGAGTTTACCTCTTTTCAATGCACTGCACTCTATATCCCGTACCCGCCGTGGCTATCTCGTGGCCAGTACTGGCTTAGACCTCTTGGTGGAATTCAACAGAGATGGGCAGGTTCTCTGGAGTTGGTGGGCCACCGATCACGGCTTTGATTTGACACCTACTGGTTTTCGTCGTGTAATAGATAAATCGGCAGATCATCGTACCCTTCGCTACGGAACACTGCAGCAAACGACTCATGTGAATTCCGCAGCAGAATTGCCCGATGGCAGATTCCTAGCCACCCTCTTTCACCAGGGCATGGTCATTGTCATCGACCGCGAAACCGGAGAGTGGCAACCTGTGCTGGAAGACTTAGATCATCCCCATGCTGTCCGTGTTATAGACGAGGAGCACTTTACAGTCGCAGATACCATTCGTGGTAGGGCGTTATTGGCAAAGATTAACGGGAAGAAGCGAGTTGAGGAAGAAATAGAGACAGGCACAAGTTGGCTGCAAGACTGCCGTTATGATGCCAATTTCAATTGTTGGGTGCTCGTTGACGGCAAAAATTCACGTATAACCTTGCGTCGTGGACGCTCAGGCAAGAAGACACTTGCCCAATTTGACTTTGACCCCGAGTGGCGTCTGTACGAAGCCCATGTCCTATAAGTGCAAAAACATGATAGGCACCCGACTGTCAAGGATATTGTCGGTAGGGGCCCGATTTATTGTGCCCTAGAGTGGGCATCCCATGCACCCGACTGTCAAGGATATTCGAAGAAAGAGGAGAACACATGTCTGACAAAGGATTTACCATCTGGTTTACTGGTCTGTCAGGAGCAGGCAAAAGCACGCTTGCCGAGGTAGTAGAGCAACGCTTAAAGGCAAACGGACAGCGTGTTGAGGTACTGGATGGTGATGTCGTACGTACCCATTTGAGTAAGGGTCTTGGTTTTAGTCGTGAGGACCGCGATACCAATATTAAGCGCATTGCCTTTGTATGCAGCCTGCTGACGCGCAATGGCGTTGTGTGTATTTCCGCCGCTATCTCCCCCTACCGCGAGGCCCGCGCATGGGCACGCCAAGAGATCGGTAATTTTGTTGAGGTCTACGTCAAGTGTTCCATCGACGTGTGCCGCCAGCGCGATGTGAAGGGTCTTTACAAGCTGGTTGACGAGGGCAAAATCAAGAACTTCACAGGTGTCGATGACCCCTATGAGGAGCCGGAACAGCCCGAATTGGTGATTGAGACCGATAAAGAGACGGTCCAGAAAAGCGTGGACCGCATTTTTAGCAAGCTCGTAGAACTGGGTTATCTTGAACCTGAGTTCGTATCTGAACATGAGAAGGTGGCGGCAAAATGACGAAAGGTTTAATTGCTCCTCACGGGGGAGCGCTCGTAACAAACATGGCGACTGAGCCGGAACGCTTGGCGCTGCAAGAACAAGCCAAGGGTCTAGCACGAATAACAATAGGCTCGCGCCAATTAGCTGATCTAGAAATGCTCGCGATTGGTGCCTATAGTCCTTTGCTCGGCTTTATGACGCAAGCCGATTACCTTGGTGTGGTCAATGACATGCATCTGAGCAACGATCTTCCGTGGTCTATACCAATTACTCTTGCTACAACGCCAGAGCAAGCTGCCGCTCTCAAAGAAGGCTCACAGGTCGCCCTCGTTGATGCCCAGGACAAGCTGCAAGCAGTCATGACGCTTGCAGAGAAGTATCGCTATGATAAGCACCGTGAGGCCAGTCAGGTCTACCGCACCCAGGATGAGGCACATCCAGGCGTGAAGGTTGTCTATCAACAAGGTGATGTGTTGCTGGGTGGGCCAGTACGCGTGGTGGCGTTACAAGAACAAGCCTTTGCTCGCTATCGCCATACCCCAGAGCAATCACGTCAGCTTTTCATCGAGCGCGACTGGCAGCGCGTCGTTGGCTTTCAAACCCGTAACCCAGTCCATAGAGCGCACGAGTATATCCAGAAATGCGCTCTGGAGACGGTAGATGGTCTCTTCCTGCATCCATTGGTGGGTGATACAAAGGGAGATGATATTCCCGCCGATGTACGCATGCGCTGCTATGAAGTGCTGTTGCAGAACTATTATCCAGCCAATCGTGTGGTGCTCGGTGTCCTACCTGCCGCCATGCGCTACGCTGGTCCGCGCGAAGCCATCTTTCATGCGCTCATGCGTAAGAATTATGGCTGTTCACACTTCATCGTGGGCCGCGATCACGCTGGCGTGGGCAACTACTATGGCACTTACGATGCACACCACATTTTTGCGCAGTTTGATCCCGTCAAACTTGGCATCACACCGATGTTCTTCGACCACACCTTCTTCTGTCGTGTGTGTGATGCGATGGCATCGGCGAAGACATGTCCACATAGTAACGAGCAGCATGTGACCTTGAGCGGGACGAAGGTCCGTCAGATGTTACAGGCTGGTGAGATGCCACCCCGTGAGTTCTCGCGGCCAGAGGTGGCGCAAGTGTTGATTGAGGCCATGTCTCAACCTGTGCGCTCATGAGGCGTGCGCCGTCATGAGCGCACAGGTTGATTAGCGAGCGTGGCAAGCGCAAGGAAGCGCCCTAGACGGGAAGCATGGCGACCACAAGGGATCGCCACTATTATACCCGTTATGCCGCTCCTGCGTATATAGTAGTGGTGACTCTGCGGTCACCATGTAAAAACCGAAGGAGTATTACGTTGGATTATCGCATCTCGCTCGTGGGACTATGCATCGGTTTTCTGGTCGGTCTGACAGGAATGGGGGGAGGATCACTGCTAGCACCCATCATGATCCTCCTCTTCCGTATCCCTCCTGTCTGGGCAGTGGGAACCGATATTGCCTACTCCACCGTGACCAAAGCCGTTGGCTCACTCATTCATATGCGGCAGAAAAATGTCAACTTCAAGGTAGCCTTCTGGTTAGCATGCGGCAGTGTTCCCGCCACGTTGCTTAGTGTTGGTCTTGTCCAATACCTACGCAGATACTACAGCGCGGTTATTAATGGTGTCATCCTCCACGCACTGGGCTTCACCCTCTTGACAGTGGCAGTATTGCTGGTGGTCAAACCATACGTCCTCAAACGCTTGGAGCACAGAAAACTCAAGTTACAGCAGCAAGCTACACTTCCACCACAAACCGATGGTCCCAAAAGCCTTAGTCGTTGGCAGCGCTACTATCGTCCTGCCTTGACGGTGCTGATCGGTGCAGTCGTTGGTTTCCTCGTCGGCTTGACCTCTGTAGGTAGCGGCACCTTGATCATCGTCTCGCTGGCTTTCCTCTTCCCCAAACTTGGTCCCAAAGAATTGGTAGGCACCGACATCTTCCAGGCATTTCTCTTGCTTGCCTCCGGTACTATCGGCTACTTCACAGCGGGTACGATCAACTGGACTCTCGTTGTGCTCTTGCTACTAGGTTCACTGCCTGGTGTATTCATAGGCAGCGTGTCGAGTAAGTATATTCCGGATCGCTTTATGCGCCCTGTATTGGCAACGGTGTTGGCGCTTTCGGGGTTGAAGTTGATCTAAAGGCCAAGCAAAGCCCTGCCTTTGTCTAATTGCCCTTGTAAAAGGGCATATCCTAGTGTATACTCTCTTCAAAAGATGAGAAATGAGAAAGAACACATACCCATGAGTGAAACAGGGCAAGAGCAGCAACAATCAGACGCAAGGACGTTTCCTCTAGATTGGCGCTTCCCAGAAGATGTTCAGATAACTTCCCTCAAGATCACTGGCTCTTTCCCTGACGGAAAACGCCTTGCACGTCCACTTGAGGTAAAAGTAGCCTATGATGATGGGGAGGTTGTGGTGAGTGAGCCACTCTTTCACATACACGGAGTAGGCCCAACACTACCACAAGCATTGGTAGCATTCAAGCGTATCCTTGCAGAGGAACTGGATGAGCTGACCGCCGATGAAGAGGAATTGGGACCGCGCCTCCAAGCAGAACTTCACTACCTGCGTAATCTTATGCAGATGGCAGAGTAACATGGCTGGACTTGAATCGGATAAAGTCGAGAAAGCCTTGCTTGGAAAGATGCGAGCAGAGCGTCGGGAAGGCAGAGATTGGAAGTATATCATCTACAACGATCAAAAAAAGCAAATTGCCAGAACACTGCTTTCCAAAGGTGCGAAGCATTCTTTGGGGCCTAACCGAGTAGCGGCAATGGCTCGTCAGTTAGGTCTTGAGAGTGCTAAGCAACTTCGCGATGTAGTAGACTGTACACTGAGTCGTGACAAAGCTATAGAGATTATAGACCGCAATATACCTTTTTAACTCACTTGTCCTTGTAGTTTTTTGTAGCATGTGGTCTATGCTTCCTGATCTGTTGAGTAGATGCATAGAGGCCCACTGCGGAAAGGAATACCAACGATGAGCAATGTCCCAAGCGATTTGCAGTATACCAAAGAGCACGAATGGGTACGTGTAGA